>DATECO010000061.1:0-7486 GCA_035286865.1 Nitrospiria bacterium
TAAAGCAACTAATTTCTGCACCATGAGGCCGCGAGGGGTTCTTCCTCATGATTAGCCATCAGCTCCTGATGCGTCGTGCCAAATTGTGCCTATTCATGGCCGCGTTGTTCCTGCTCTCGATGGGATGCACCCCTCCTCAGCGGTCAGTGACTCCGGAGGAACTTCCGCTTAAGCCCCTGTTAGGCACCGCGCAGCCAGCCGACCCTGGGCAGGCGGGCCTGCAGGCCGCCTCTTTGCAATTGACCGAGGAGGGCCGTGAGCATCTGCGCTCCGGGCGGCTGGACGAGGCCATGTCCACATTTCAAAAGGCTATTTCCCTGTCTTCTTCCAATCCCTATGCCTATTACTATTTGGGAGAGACCCGATATCTCAGGCAGGAATATCAACAGTCTCTCCCGCTCCTGGAGCGGGCGGAGTTATTTTTACTGGCTGATCCTATCTGGCTTTCTAAGGTGCATGTCCTCCGGGGAAAAAACTATGAGGCCCTTTCCCGTTATGAAGAGGCCAAGGGTCAGTACCAGCAGGCCCTGGCCGAAGACCCGCGCAATCCAGACGCCCAGGAGGGGATCGAGCGCCTCAGCAATCCGTCAGGCCTGCAATGAGGTGTTTATGTATCACGGCCTTGGCCACCCCCAGTTTTCAGTGTGGCCTGATGCTGAAGGCTCAGGCCAGGGCCGATTCCTCGGCACGGGGTCGGCTGCGCTTATGGTGCTCGCCGGCCCTCGGGTCTCGGCCGCCCCAGCATCGGACGCCATCGATGGTGCGGCCTCCGACACGGCCTCCGCCTGAGGCGGATCACCGCCCCCGGCCCGAGCCCTGCCTATCACATTCAGGCATGTTTAAAACTCAGGGTGGGCAAGACATCGTGGCTGGTTGACAACGCGAACATGACGTGTTAGAAATACCTCGCTTGCCAAGACTCCGGAGTGAGAAATATCATGTATTCACTGATGAAAGGGATCCTGTGGCTGATTCTTGTGATTGGCCCTCTGAGTTGCACTCCATCTTCCGATACGATTAAGATAGCGGTGGTCGGTCCGATGACGGGGGATCAAAGCAAACAGGGGAATGACCTCAAGAATGGGGTTGATCTGGCTGTTTTGGAATGGAACGAGAAAGGGGGGGTGCTGGGAAAACCGATAAAACTGTTGGTCGGGGATGACCAGCACGATCCTAAACAGGCGGTTGCCGTGGCAAACCGATTTGTGAACTCAGGGGTGGTCGGAGTAGTAGGCCACTGGAATTCCAGTTCGACCATACCAGCCTCGGAGGTTTACGCTCGGGTCCCGATTCCCATGATCACCCCGGCCTCCACCAACCCCCAAGTGACGGACCGGGGTTATCGGAACGTCTTCAGGGTGTGTGGCCGGGACGATCAGCAGGGTAGAGTGGCGGCCGAGTATGTGATCAAGGAGCTTCGGGTCAAGCGGGTGGCCGTTCTCCATGACAAGACCACCTATGGCCAGGGCCTCGCCGACGAGTTCAAAAATGCCCTGGGAGGTCAGGCCGAGGTTGTATACTACGGTGGGATCATCCAGGGAGACAAGGATTTCAGGGGTGTGCTCACCACTGTGGCCGGGAAAAAACCAGACCTTTTTTTCTTTGGGGGGATCTATCCCGAAGGCGGCCTGTTGGTCAGGCAGGCTAAGGAAGTCGGGCTGACGGTTCCGATGATGAGCGGTGATGGAGTTATCGATCCAGTTTTTATCCAGATTGCAGGGAATGCGGCCGAAGGCACCTATCTCACCTTCACTCCGGATACGACAAAATTGCCAGGCGCTCAAGGCGTGATCAGTCGTTACCGGGCACGCTATGGTGAACCGGGGCCTTATTCATTATACGCCTATGATGCGGCCAATGTATTGCTGATAGGCCTCCAACGGGCCGCCACTACGGAAGGGCCAAAAGTGAGCGAGGCGATCCACGGGCTGACCCACGATGGGGTCACGGGCCGGATCCAGTTTGATGAGAAGGGAGACATCCCGAAGATCCAGTACGTGGTGTGGCTCACAAGGCAGGGAAAGTTTGAGGAGATCTGGCGGCCCGGCGGTTTTTAGCAGATTGCAAAAAATCCCGATACACGTTTGCAGGATGCTTCACAGGCTCTCGATAGACTTATTCAGTAGCCTGCCATTCCCACCTAACCCTCCGCCTTAGGCGGATCAAGGGGAAGCATGCTCTTACAACAACTGATCCATGGCCTGACCCTAGGTGCGGTCTATGCATTAATTGCGCTGGGATATACAATGGTCTACGGCATCCTGGGGCTGATAAATTTTGCTCATGGTGAGATCTATATGATCGGGGCTTATCTGGGGATTATTTTTTTAGGAGTTTTGACCAGCCTGGGTTTTACGTCCCAGCACTTTATCCTGTCCCTCCTCCTGGTGTTTCTGGGGACGGCAATCTTCTGCGGGGCGTATGGTTTTACCCTGGAGAGGGTGGCCTACCGGCCCCTGCGCCATGCCCACCGGCTGGCCCCCTTGATCTCGGCCATTGGGGTATCCATCTTCCTTCAGAATTATGTGATGCTCACACAGGGTTCGGCTGACAAGGTCTTTCCCCACCTCCTTCCTGCTGGCGGGATTGTGCTGGGAGGGATGGTTACCCTGAGTTCTATCCAGGTTCAGATCCTGTCCACCTCGGTGGTTTTGATGGTGGCCCTCCACCTCTTTGTAGCTCGGACGCGGCTGGGAAAGGCCATGCGGGCCACAGCCCAGGATGGTCGGATGGCCAGCCTGGTGGGGATCAACATTAACGGGGTGATCTCCACCACATTCATCATCGGGTCGGTCCTGGCTGCGGCGGCCGGCGTGATGGTGGCCATGTACTACGGGGTGGTGAATTTCACCATTGGTTATGTGGCCGGGATCAAGGCCTTTACGGCGGCAGTGCTGGGCGGCATCGGAAATATCCCTGGGGCGATGCTGGGGGGATTTGTGCTGGGCTTGGTGGAAAGCCTGGGGTCCAGTTACATTTCGAGCGAATACAAAGACCTCTATTCATTTTTGATCCTCATCCTGGTGCTGATCTTCAGGCCCACGGGACTGCTGGGGGAGCGGGTCCCCGAGAAAGGGTGATCGGTGTCGATGCGATCTGTTTGCATAGCGTCCCTGTGGATTGGCTTGTTGGTCCTTCCCTTTGCCGGCCCCTGGAAGGGTGCCCTTGTCGGTGGGTGTCTACTGGCTGGCAGCCTGCTCTGGATGTGGGGGTACGCCTTCTCTCGATGGACGTTATCCGGCTCTGTTGGGTGTTCATCCCTTACCGGGATGGCTCGCCTCCTGCAGTGGGTGCGGAAATATTGTCAAACGCCCTGGGCCGGCCTCCTGGGGCTGGTGGGGGTCGTCGGGGTCCCCTTCTTCCTGAATAATTATTTCATTGATGTATTAACCCTGACGGGGATTTATGTGGTGCTGGCACTCGGGTTGAATATCGTGGTGGGCCTCGCCGGGCTTTTGGATCTGGGCTACATCGCCTTCTATGCCATTGGGGCCTATACCTATGCGCTGCTGTTTATCCACTTTGGGGTATCCTACTGGGTGGGGATGCCCCTGGGTGGGTTGGCTGCTGCGGCATTCGGGATGATCTTGGGGTTAGTCACGCTTCGTCTCCGGGGAGATTACCTGGCCATCGTGACCCTGGGGTTTATTCAGATCGTCCACCTGGTTTTAAACAATTGGGACAGCCTGACCCACGGGCCTAATGGCATTCTCAATATTGGCCGTCCAGCGATCGGTAATTTTCAATTCCAAGAGCCGATCCACTTTTACTACTTAATCCTGGCCATTGCCCTCCTGACGCTGGTCGTGGTGCACCGGTTGAACCAGTCGCGGATCGGGCGGGCCTGGATTGCGATACGTGAGGACGAAGTGGCTGCCGCCGCGATGGGCATACACACCACACGATACAAAGTCCTGGCCTTCACACTGGGCGCCACATTGGCGGGTATTGCGGGCACCTTCTTCGCGGCCAAGTTTGCCTTCATCTCGCCGGAGAGCTTCACCTTTTTCGAGTCCGTGTTTGTGCTCTGCATGGTGGTGATGGGGGGGATGGGGAGCATCCCAGGCGCAATTTTGGGGGCCTCCATCCTGGTGATCCTTCCGGAGGTACTGCGTGGGTTGGCCGGCTACCGGATGCTCTTTTTTGGGGTGCTCTTGGTCTTAATGATGATCTTTCGGCCTCAGGGATTGATGGCCAATCCAAGACGGAAGATTGAACTGGAGTCGCATGCATGACCCTGCTTGAGGTCCGCCGCTTGACCAAGGCCTTTGGTGGGCTCCTCGCATTGGAGTCGGTAGACCTTGAGGTAGAAGCGGGCGCCATTGTGAGCCTGATCGGGCCTAACGGGGCCGGTAAGACCACTTTTTTTAATTGTATTACCGGTCTTTGTCCTCCTACGGATGGAGAGGTGCGGTTTAAAGGAGATCCGCTCATCGGGCTGAAGGCCCATGAGATTACGAGAAGAGGGTTATCCCGGACCTTTCAGGGAATCCGACTGTTTGCGGGGATGACCGTGATTGAGAATGTGATGGTGGGGGCCCACTGTCGGACTCAAACAAGGCTGTGGGGGACCATTCTCAAAAGCCATCGGATGATTCATGAGGAGCGTGCCCTTGCCAGCCGGGCCTTTCAACTGCTAGAATTTGTCAGTTTAAAGCAGAAAGCCAATGAGTGGGCTGCGAACTTGAGTTATGGGGATCAGCGGCGGCTTGAAATTGCTCGTGCTCTAGCCACTGAGCCCATCCTGGTACTTCTGGACGAACCCGCCGCCGGGATGAATCCGAGGGAGACCCAAGACCTCATGGTGCTAATTCAGCGGATCCGAGATCGAGGAATTACGACCCTGCTCATTGAGCATGATATGAAGGTGGTCATGGGGATCTCGGATCGGGTGGTAGTGCTGGACCATGGGGTGAAAATTGTGGAGGGCCCTCCCAACGTGGTTCGCCATGATCCCAGGGTGATAGAGGCCTATCTGGGCAGAGATGGTGGAAGTGAGACCAGGAATGCTCAGGCTTGAGGCCGTGCATACATTCTATGGGCCGATCGAGGCCCTCAGAGGGGTGACCCTTGAGATCAAAGAAAGGGAGATTGTGGCCCTCATCGGGGCCAATGGGGCCGGGAAGTCCACCACGCTGATGACCATTTCAGGCGCCCTGGTTCCAAAATCCGGCCGCATTGTGTTTAGGGACAAAGAGATCGATCACCTGCCCCCGCATCGGATTGTGGAGCTGGGGATCTCACAGGTCCCTGAGGGGCGCCGGATCTTCCCCGCCTTGACCGTTCAGGAGAATCTCGAAATGGGGGCCTTCAGTCGGCGAAACCGCCAGGAGATCCTGGCCGACATGGATCAGGTCAATGACTATTTTCCCGTCCTTAAAGAACGGCGAAAACAATTAGGGGGCACCTTGAGCGGGGGAGAGCAGCAGATGCTGGCGATCGCCAGGGCCTTGATGGCCCGTCCCCACCTCTTGCTCTTGGATGAGCCCTCTCTAGGGCTGGCCCCACGCGTGGCTGAGAAGATCTTTGAGATGATTCACCGGATCAATCAAGAGGGAAAGACCATTCTCCTGGTGGAGCAGAATGCACGGGCCGCCCTGAGGCTGGCGCATCGGGGTTATGTGATGGAGACGGGACAGATTGCCCTGGAAGGCGAGGCCCAGGCCTTACTACGAGACAGCCAGGTCCGGGCAGTCTACCTGGGCGAGGCCTGAGAAAAAAATGACCACAGCCGATCTTAAGAATGCCGAGCTGAAGCGGACGCCGCTTTATGAAGTCCACAAAGATTCCGGGGCAAGGCTCATCGACTTTGCCGGATGGGAAATGCCACTTTCCTATTCCGGGGTGGTGGATGAGCACGAGACGGTGAGGACCGCTGCAGGCCTCTTTGACATCAGCCACATGGGCCGATTGCTATTCGAAGGACCAAAGGCCGAAGAGGGACTCCAGCAGCTGGTGACCCGCGATCTACGCAAACTCATCCCCGGCTCCGCCGGCTATAGCCTTTTGTGTAACCAAAAAGGGGGAATCCTGGATGATATCGTGGTCTACAAGAAAGCCCCCGATGATTTCCTGGTGGTGGTCAATGCCAGCAATCGTGACAAAATCCTGGACTGGTGTAGGCGTCACCTAAAAATACAAGTCCAGGATCGTACCGAGGCGGTGGCCATGCTGGCCCTTCAGGGCCCGGTCACGATGGAGATCCTGGGTCAGCAGGATGGGCCAAAGCCTTGGCGTCTTCTGAAGACACGGCTGATGGATCAAGAAGTAATGTTGGCCACCACGGGATACACTGGAGAACCAGGTGTGGAGATCTTTGTGGATGCATCCTCTGCGGTGAGGATCTGGAAAGGTTTGATGAATCGGGGCGTGGCCCTGGGCCTAAAGCCAGTCGGTTTGGGGGCCAGAGATACCTTACGGCTGGAGATGGGTTATGCCCTTTATGGAAACGATATCGATGAGCAGACGACCCCCCTGGAGGCAGACCTGGGCTGGGTAGTGGACTTTGATAAGCCTAATTTCATCGGCAAAGAGGCTCTGATGGCACAACGCGAAAAGGGGGTGGAGAGAAAGCTGATTGGGTTTAAGCTCCTTCAACCCGGAGTCCCACGCAAGGGCTATAAGATATTCTCGAATGGGAAACAAATCGGCACAGTAACCAGCGGTAATATGTCCCCCATGCTGAATAAAGGAATCGGCATGGGCTATGTCCAGGTGGCCTATTCAGGGGTGGATACTGAGATATTGATCGAGAAACGTGGCAAGATCATCCCGGCCGTAGTGGTGAAGCGGCCATTCTATAAGAAACAGTAATGAGTGATGGGTTTAAAACTCAAAACTCACAACCTAACAAGAAATGGAGACAAGAATGGAATACATTCCCAATACAAAGCAGGACCAGGAGGCGATGCTTGCCACGATTGGTGTCTCAGATATGGAGGAGCTGCTTGCCGATATTCCTAAAGAGGTGAGGCTTCACAGGGCCCTGGCCATCCCTGACCCTCTCTCTGAGCTGGAGCTGAGGAGACGGATGTCTGCCTTGGCAGAGGAGAATGCCCATGCTGAGGCACATACCCTTTTCCTGGGGGGCGGGGCCTATGACCACTACATTCCATCCGTCGTGTCCCACCTGGTCTCTCGATCCGAGTTCTATACCTCCTACACCCCATATCAGGCCGAGATGAGTCAGGGGTTGCTCCAGTCCATCTATGAGTACCAGACCCTGATCTGTGAGATCACGGGACTGGATGTGGCCAATGCCTCGATGTATGATGGGGCATCGGCCCTGGCAGAGGCGGCCCTGATGGCCTGTCGGATCACCAAGCGAAACCGCCTGTTAATATCAAAGACGATTCATCCCCACTACCGGGAGGTGGTGAGAACCTATCTGAGCGGGCTAAAGTCCCCCCTTGAGGAGATCCCGCACCATGATGGGAGGACAGATCTTCACGCCCTGTCCAAGGCCCTCACCCCTCCCTCCGCCTCA
>DATECO010000062.1:0-5608 GCA_035286865.1 Nitrospiria bacterium
GATATCCGGAGACCCCTGAAACGCTGTCGGGCAAGCTTTCTCGATTTGTGGAGGAGGGCTGGGTCAATCTGGTGGGCGGTTGTTGCGGCACGACCCCTATCCACATCACGGCCATAGCCGAGATGGTCAAAGGGCGCAAGCCCAGAGTTCCCAACACCGCCCGGCGCCTGGCTATCTCAGGGATTGATTTATTGGCGATCGAGGAGGACGTACGGCCTGTTTTGGTGGGGGAACGGACCAACCAAACCGGGAGCCGAAAATTCAGACAATTGATCGAGGCTGAACAATTTGAACAGGGTGCCGAGGTTGGGCGGGCCCAGGTGAAAAATGGCGCCCATTTGCTGGATGTCAATATGGACAGCACGCAGCGAGACAATGTCGCCGATATGGATCGGTTTCTCAACGTCCTCACCCGGATGGTCAAGGTCCCCATCATGATTGATTCCACAAACCCTGAGGTCATTGAGGCGGGATTAAAGAATTGCCAGGGCAAGTGTGTGGTGAACTCAATTAATCTGGAAGATGGAGAAGATCGTCTTGAAAAGGTTGTTCCACTTCTCAAGAAATACGGCGGTGCCGTGGTGGTGGGGTGTATCGATGAGGCCGGCCAGGCCATCAGTCGTCAACGCAAGCTTGAGGTGGCCCAGCGATCCTACGACCTCTTGGTTCATAAATACGGCCTTCATCCTGCTGATCTGATTTTTGATGCCCTTGTATTTCCCACGGCGTCAGGAGACAAGAACTATGACGGTTCAGCCCCAGAGACGATTGAAGCGGTCCGGATGATCAAGGAGACCTTTCCGGAATGTAAAACCATTCTCGGGATCAGCAATGTTTCTTTCGGATTACCCCCTGCCGGCCGTGAGGTCTTGAACTCGGTTTTTCTCTATCATGTTGTCAAGGCCGGGCTTGACTTTGCCATTGTCAATGCCGAGAAACTTGAGCGGTATCCCTCGATCCCTGAAGATGAGCGAAAACTCTGTGAAGATCTCCTCTTCTGGCGGGGCAGTGATCCGGTGGCGGCCTTCGCCAATGCGTTTCGGGACAAAAAGACAAAAGAGAAAAAGTCACGAAAGGAGATGCCTCTGGATGAACGTCTCGCCAACTATATTATTGAAGGTTCCAAAGAGGGCTTGATTGAGGATCTTGCCGAGGCCCTCCAGGAGCGAAAACCCTTAGAGATTATCAACGGCCCTTTAATGGCTGGGATGGATGAGGTGGGCCGGCTATTTAATAACAATGAACTGATTGTGGCGGAGGTACTCCAGAGCGCGGAGGCCATGAAGGCGGCTGTGAAATACCTGGAGCCGTTCATGGATAAGAGTGAATCCCACAATCGAGGAAAGATTGTCCTGGCCACGGTCAAAGGGGATGTGCATGACATCGGGAAAAACTTGGTAGAGATCATTCTGGGCAACAATGGCTATCGGATCATCAATCTGGGCATCAGGGTACCACCGGAGGAGTTGATCAAGGTGTATCAAAAGGAAAAGCCGGATGCCATCGGTCTATCGGGCCTATTGGTTAAGTCGGCCCAGCAGATGGTGGTGACGGTCCAGGACTTTCGTTCGGCGGGCATGGAGGTTCCTGTCCTGGTGGGAGGGGCGGCCTTGACCAAGAAATTTGCGGGGACACGAATCGCCCCGGAATATCCAGGGCCTGTCATCTATGCCAAGGATGCCATGAAGGGCCTGGAATTGGTCAATAAGTTGATGAGCGAGAATGAGCGGGAGACACTCCTGGGGAAGGTCAAGCAGGAACAGCAGAGCATGCAGGCAAGCGTGGGGATGTCCTCTAAACGGGGCATGGAGGCAGCATCCCATGCTGTATCCCGAGTTCGTAAAGATTGCCCTATCCCGAGGCCACCTGATTACGAGCTGCATATCCTGAGGAATGTTGACCTGAGGCAGATCTTTCCCTATATCAATCCCACCATGCTTTACGGCAAGCACTTGGGTCTTCGCGGGACCTTCGATCAGCTCATTGCCTCTGGAGATGAGAAGGCCATCAAGCTGAAAGGGCAAGTGGAAGTCCTCCAGAGGCAGGTCGTCGAGAGAGCTTTATTGGAGGCCAATGGGATCTATCGCTTCTACCCCTGCCAGAGCAGAGGAGAGGATCTGCTCATCTACGACCCTGAGGATCCAACCCGTGTCATCGAAACCTTCACCTTTCCGAGGCAGCCCTCTGGTGAAAGGCTCTGTCTGTCTGATTATTGCCGGGAAGTCACATCCGGTGAGATGGATGCGATTGCCATGTTTGTGGTGACCTGTGGAAGAGGGGTTCGAGAACTCTCCCATCTCTGGAAGGAGGCCGGGGAGTATCTACGATCCCATATGCTCCAGGCCATTGCCATTGAAGGGGCAGAGGCCTTTGCAGAGTGGCTGCACACGAAGATCCGGGCAGATTGGGGATTTGCAGATCCCTCAGAGATGAGCATTAAGGATGTGCTCAAGAACAAATACCGGGGAATCCGGGTGAGCTTTGGATATCCTGCCTGTCCTGATTTGGGCGATCAGCGTAAGCTGTTCAAACTGCTAGACCCATCTCAGATCGGGGTGGAGCTGACCGAGGGGGATATGATGGATCCGGAGGCCTCGGTGTCAGCCTTGGTCTTTCATCACCCCGAAGCCAAATATTTCCGCACCGACGTCGGGTAGTCGTTAATAGTCCTGCCAAATACTACATCTATTTCTTCCACGACAGGTTAAACGCAAGCTTTCTTGACCCAGTGAGTTTAGCTGCTATACTTGTGAATAGCCTGCGTCCTCTAAAAGGCAAGAACTAGATTCGGAATGATCCCATGAATGGCCCTATCGATCTGGATTTAAGAGAGATTGAGAATCGCGAATGGCAACTTTGGTTTATGGCCATTACCCTGATCATGGTCCTGTCAGGCATTATCATTGCGACCTACTTCTTAATCCTGGGTCAGACCTTTCAGGAATTGAGCTATACGCGATCCATGGCTTACAGGGCCCTCTCTGGAGTATTCGTCCTCACGACACTCTTCTGCATTTACGTCTTGCACACCCATTTTATCTTCAGAAAAATGAGGGCTTTACTGGTGGATATGAGCAGGATGATGGCCTCCCCCGAGGATCTGAATGTTCTCCTTTCTACATTTGCCTGCAGGATTGCCTACGCCAGCGCCGTCACCGTGTGTCAGATTGCCCTGCTGACACGCTCAGGCATTGGGCTGAAACTCAGATCCATCCATGCAGTTAGAAAGGTGGACTGGAAGCCACAAATAGGGAAAGCCTATCCCCTGGGAAGGGTGCCCGCATGCAGACAGGTCATCGAAACGCTCCAGCCGGTTGTGTTACTTCAGAGGGACATCCCGCACCTGAAGGATGATGATGAGACTAGGGAACTCCTCACCGGCGGGTTAAAAAACCTTCGCTCAGTTCTAATCCTGCCCATGGTGACCAAGGGCCGGGTCATGGGAATTATCATTCTGGGGGAAACGAGAGGATTTAAAAGGAGCCGGTTCAGCACTTCCAGGATCGTTTTGGCCCAAGCCTTGGCGAGACAGGCCGCCACAGCCATCGACCATGTCAGGCTGATCGAGGGAATGCAAAAAACATCCGTTTCTCTTCTGGAGGCAACCCTGGATTCCACGGCGGATGGGATTTTGGTGGTGGATTGTACCGGAAAGATTGTTAGCTTTAACCTGCAGTTTGCAGGAATGTGGAGAATACCCCAAGCGGTGCTTCAAACCCGTGAAAATGATGCTGTTCTTGGATATGTGATGCACCAACTCAAGGAGCCTGAGGATTTTTTGCACAAAATTAAAGACCTCAATGCACGGCCTGAGGCGCAGAGCTATGATACGATTGAGTGCGAAGATGGCCGAAGTTTTGAAAGTTTTTCTCAGCCCCAGCTCGTCGATGGGGAAGCGGTAGGTCGCGTGTGGAGTTTCAGGGATGTCACGGAGCGCAAAAGGGCGGAAGAGACCTTGGCCGAGCAGGCGATTCGGGATAGCCTCACCAATCTGTACAATCGCCGATATTTCAACCACCGGATAGAAGAAGAGATCGCCCGGGCCGATCGAAATGGGCACACCTTGGCCATCTTACTTTGTGATCTGGATCATTTTAAGGCCATTAATGTTACCGGAGGTCACCAGGTGGGGGATGCGGTGTTAAAGGCGGTGGCCCAGGAGATTCAGGAATCTACCCGGGGCACCGATTTAGTCTTCCGGTGGGGGGGAGATGAGATTGTGGTCGTGTTATCGGATACCACCCGGGAGGGAATCTTGATTGCAGGGGAGCGCCTCCGGAGGGGAGTGCGCACCGTGAGCGAGCAGGCCCATGTGGATCTGGACTTAAGTATCGGAGTGGCCCTCTACCCTGATCATGGCCGCGATATCGATGAGTTGATCCGTCTGGCGGATCGGGCCCTTTATATTGCCAAGAAGGGGGGAGATAAGATCCACATTGGGGAAGAAGAGTACCAACTGGATGAGCATAGTATCAAGGTAGTGTTTCAGCCGGTGGTGGATATCCGATCCGATGAGATCCTGGGCTATGAGGCCTTAAGCCGCGATGCTCAAGGGAAGCTCAGCATTCTGGACTTCTTCGGAAGGTATCAGGCGATTGGCCAGCTTAATGAGCTAAAACGGATCTGTTTTCGATCCCAGCTCAAGGTAGCTGGTGAACTTGGACTCAAAAGGGTGTTTATCAATGTGGATTTTAATGTCCTCAACCAGCTTGAGCTACCCACTAAGCCCTCGGGTATGGAGGTGATCTTAGAAATCTCGGAGGTGGAGGCCCTGCATGACATCGACAATCATCTGAAAATGGCGAGAAAGTGGCGAGCCCAGGGTTATAAATTTGCCATAGATGATTTTGGAGCTGGGTTTATCTCATTACCCTTTATCGCCCAGCTCATTCCTGACTATATCAAGCTGGATCGATCCACCATCCTGCAGGCTGTGTCCTCCGAAGAGTTCAGGAGGTTTTTAAAAGATTTAGTGCTGGCCCTGCATAATTACGTGAGAGAAGGAATAATTACTGAGGGGATAGAGACATCGAAGGAATTACAGGTGGTCAGAGAGATAGGTATCCATATTGTTCAAGGCTTCTTGTTGGGCAAACCGCAAGAGCTGAAATGATCAAGTCCTGCTCATTATGCCTAAAGCAGCCAATCATTACTTTCTCGAATTCTCCTTGCTAAAATAATCTGAATTACTACCGCCTGCCAGGTGGTAGGTTCCCAACAGGTTGACTTGAAGTCGACTGGTGATCCCTCTGCTGTCATTCCCGCGAAGCCTGTCCCCGCGCAGGCGGGGAGCGGGAATCCAGTCTTTGCCTCGCTTTTTCCTGGGAGCCTGCCTCTGGATGCCCGCTTCCGCGGGCATGACAACATCCTCGCTTCGCCTGAAGGCGAGAGGTTTCCACCATCCCCGGAGGGGACACTAAGTGCTGAGCGCTGAAGGCTGAGGATCGGCATGAGGTTCAATCGTGATCGAGATTGACGGCAGCTACGGAGAAGGGGGAGGGCAGATTCTCCGAACCAGTCTGACTCTCTCCGTTCTGACCGGAAAGCCGGTGAGGATTTACCGTATCCGGGCAGGGCGTAAGGAGCCCGGGTTAAAACCCCAGCACCT
>DATECO010000063.1:0-4492 GCA_035286865.1 Nitrospiria bacterium
CATTGAAGAGATCCCTGAGGGGAGCGGTAAAGTGGTGCAGGTCGGTCCGCGAAAAATCCTTCTTGCCAATATTGGTGGAGACATTCACGCACTCGACAGCTTCTGTGCCCACCGCGGGGCGCCATTGGAAGGGCCAGAATAAACATAAGTTCCTATAAATTCTATCTCTTAAACACAATCTTTACCCTACATCAAATCTGCCTCCAATCAGCATTTATTAAGGGTTCGCAAGGAGCATCATCAGATCCGTGGTCGTTACGATTCCTGTGACCCGATTGCTTTTCGTGATGATGATTCGGTGGACTCGTTTCTTAAGCATAATCGACGCGAGCTCGTTTACAGGGGTCTCTTCCCCAGCGGTAATCAGCACAGGGGTCATGATCTCACTTACCTTATCCACGTTAAAGTCTTCTATGTGGAACCCCTTTTTAAAACTAACATCTTGTGGCAGCTGTCTGTAAAAGTCAGACTCGGAGACGACCTCTCTATCAGCCGTTAGATTGTGTCTGACGACATCAGTGAGCGAAACCACACCAATGAGATTATCGCTGTCATCCACCACAGGGGCCCCTGAGATCTTTTTTTCGATGAAAAGTTTCGCCAACTCCCTTAAATCCATATTGCCATTCACGCAAATTACCTTCGCATTCATGATGTTTCTTGCATGTAGCTTATTCATTGATCCACCCTTTGCGATATTCATGCAATCCTCATCACCCCTTTCCTGAAGAAACATGCCAGCAAATTAGTCCACCCAAAGGATTCATAATTTTAGAATTCTACATCAGTCTCAACATCAGGTCAAGAGAGCAATGAGGGTTTTCCTAAGACTTGACCTGACCGTATCATTCTGATAAAAAAGATAATGCACATAACTGGGGCCAGGTCTATGAATTGGGTTTTAGAAAATCTTTCTAAAGTCAAATTCATAGGCGTGGCACCTTCTCTATTTACGTCCATGGTATCAGATTCATAGAAATAATAGGGCTAGCTAACCAACCGCTTGCAGCCTACGCGGTGCATACGCAGTTATAGCAAAACAGTAAACACTCTCTCTCCGCAATCCTTAAATCCAACCCCTTTTCACTTTTAAGGATTAGTCAAGGTGTAATCCTTGTAGGATGCATTTGTTTCAGACAATGTCTGTTAGGTGGAGTTCTATTTTAAAAGATGAGTGACCCGTCGCCCGAAAAGGCGAGGCTCATCCATGCGAGTTCACCCCATTTCACTGTGACAAAAATGTGATAGAATCATGCGCAATGCACAGATTTCTTGGGAATGGATCGAATCAATCGAGAGCTGGTAACGTACAGTTAATTAAAGCAAAACGGGGAAACCGTCCGAACTTCAAGCCCTTGTGAAATTTGGTTGTAAAGAAATGCCAAGGCTGTAACATGGGTTCGAATCCCGGTGGAGACATGCACCATATTATTTCTTTTTCAAACGGTTTCAGCAGCACACCAACCCTTGACCTTCCCACAATTGATGATTTGTAAGAGCAGAAGGAAGCTTAGATTGGGTTAAGGAAATAACAGCATTGCAGCAGCGAGTGACCTATCCATTTCCCAAAATTGTTTTGCGCAAGATCAGTGGGTTTTAACGCTGAGATGTATCCCCTTGGTGGGGGGCATCCCTCCCCCTGGCTATCTAATTTTGGGACAACCAGGGGACAACCGGACCCTAAACTTTGGTAGTTTTCCACAGCCCTTCATGTCTTTTGGTGTCCATCGCCAAATAATAATCTCCTTGATTTGTCTGCCTTAATGTCCTATGCAAGCCCTAGATGTTCATCTGTGTCTGAATCTCCAAGCCCCACTGGACGGGCAGACTCAGAACCTTTTCTCCCAGTCGGTCATAATACAGAAGCTTCTTGTGGAGTTTCCCGTATTCATAGAGATCTCGTGTGACCCTGACATCCTCCAGGCAGTAGGTCTTAAGTTTCTCCAGCTCACCCTGCCGAAAATAGCGGATGGCATCCAGGCCCGTTCCGGCTTTGCCGCGACCCAACGTAGCCTGGGCGAGGCTTTCCAGGCGTAAACGATGCCCCAAGACCTTGACCGCCTCTTCTAAGATATCGAGTGTGGGGAGATGGGCGAGCCCCCGGTGGCGGTAAGGTTCCAGGACCTTGTAGTCAAAGCGCTTGATGTTAAACCCAATAATCAGCCTGGCCTCTTCAAGGACCGGGAAGAGATGAACCAACTCCTGCTCGCTGTAGGTCACAAACTGGTCCTTTTCATAGGAGTAGATCCCCACTATAGAAACCAAGAGCCTGCCGAGATGGTCTCGCCCTCCCACCTCCTCAAAGCTCTTCTGAGTTTCTAAATCCAGTACAATAATGTCCCCGTGAGCCATTGTCTGCTTATCCTTTACTGATCAGTGCACTAGTTAAATAGACACCCAAAACGCGAGTCCCCTCCCCCTCACCCCTCCCCTCAAGGGAGGGGTGAGTTTTTCTCCATTCGCATACCAACAAACTCCACAGTAAATCACTATTTATTTCACCGGTTTGGACGGGCCTAGTTGGATCAGGCCCCTTTGGATGGCGAAGATTGCCGCCTGGGTACGATCATCCACCTCCAGTTTCTGGAAGATGTTGCGGACATGATTCTTGACTGTCTTTTCACTGATGGTCAGGGTATTGCCGATTTCCTTGTTTGTCTTGCCCTCCGCAATGAGCTTGATGACCTGGACCTCTCGATCCGTGAGTTCCTGGTCGACCCTAGAAGGTTTTGGAGCCGGCCGCTGGGAGAGGTGGGAAAATTCGCTCAAGATCTTGGTGGCCACGCTAGGCTGGAGCATGGACTCTCCCTGGTAGGTGGAGCGTATCGCCTTAATAATCTGTGAGGAGTCGGAGTTTTTGAGCATGTAACCCGTGGCGCCCGCCTTCACAAGGTCGAAGATGTACTCCTCTTCTTCGTACATGGTGAGGACCACGATCCCGATTTGGGGCTGTTCTAACTTGATCCGACGGGTGGCCTCCACTCCATTCATCCGGGGCATGCTGATGTCCATCAGGATGACGTCAGGCTTAAATTCCTTGGCCTTTTCGACAGCCTCCACTCCATCCCGTGCCTCAGCGATGACCTCGATGTCCTCCTTGGCGTTGAGAATGGCGCTTAGTCCTTCACGCACCACCTGGTGGTCATCAGCGATCAGAACGCGTATCTTTTTCGGGGTATTTGGTTTCAAGGATCTTAGGCTCCTTTTCCGGTAAGGGAATCCGGACCGTGACGGTGGTCCCATGGTTGACCTTGGAGGAGACCGCGGTCGTCCCGCCCAGTAACCGTGCCCGTTCCTGTATCCCCTTGAGTCCGAAGGAGGCCCACTTCTCAGGATCTTTTGCAACCTCCTCCATGTCAAATCCTACCCCATCATCCGTGACGATGGTCTTCAGATGGTTTTTGCCGATCTGCAGGCGGATTCTGACTTGCTTGGCCTTGGAGTGCTTATGGACATTGGAGAGGGCCTCCTGGATAATCCTGAACAGGAATATCTTGGACCGGGGGAGTAAAATTTTCTCACTGCCGACCACCTTGAGCTCAGGCACAATACGGTATTGGCGTTCAAATGTTTTAAGATGGTGCTTCAGAGCCGGAACCAGATCCATCTTTTCCATGTGAATCGGTTTCAGGTTAAAGATCACTTCCCGGGCTTCTTCGATGGCATTCTTGAGGAGGGTCTTGGTCTCCTTCAGGCTCTGGAGGCCTGCAGGGGGATTCAAATGGAGGAGTTCCTCGCACAGGTCCAGCTTGTAATTGAGACCCACCAGGGTTTGCACCAGGCCGTCATGGATATCCATGGCAAGACGAGTCCTCTCCTCGCTGATGGCGTGGCGGGTCTCGCTCATGTAAAGCTGATAGAGGGATTGATACTCCAAGAGGTGACGCTCGGTTTCCTGCTTGCTGCGGATCTGTTCATCAATCAGCTGCCACATAAATTTGGCCACCGATCCACCGATCACCGAGACGCCCGCCGGTGCCTGTTTGAGGAGGGTCCTTTCGACTGCCTGATTCCCGGTCACGTCAATGATAATGTCCGCCTTGCCGGAGTTGAGAAATTGTGTATACCGGGTTGTAATGGGTATGCCGAATTTTTGGGCCAGCTTGATTCCGGGCGCGTTGCGGTCAATCTCCGCAACACCGATAATCTTTACAAAGGGATCATTGTGGAGGATATCGATGAGTGAGGTACCTCCCCTTCCAGCCCCAATAATAGCGACCTTAATCATATTACTCACAAGCAATGGTGTTATTTTGCCCTATCGCGTCTATCCTCTTTGATCAATTCCTTGAGCTCATTCATAAATTCCCCCAGGTCCTTAAATTCGTGATAAACCGATGCGAACCGGACGTAGGCCACCTGATCCAGTTCATGGAGCTCCTTCATGACCTCTTCTCCAATCACCTGGCTGGGGATTTCGCTCTTTCCCAGTTCCTGGATTTTTTTCTCGATGCGATCCGCGACCCCCTCCAGGACCTCCACGCTGATGGGC
>DATECO010000064.1:0-11066 GCA_035286865.1 Nitrospiria bacterium
GATCTGCCATGAATCTTAAGATTACGACTCCAGAGGACTTTCGCCTGGCGGAGATCTTCCTAAGAGATAGCCGTTAAACGTTATACGTTAATCGTTATTCGGCATTGACTTAGAAAGACAACGTATCACGGTTAACGAATAACGAGTAACGAATAACGAATGATACGGATTGGTATTGGTTATGATATCCATCCCCTGGTGAAGGGTCGTCCTTTGGTTCTGGGGGGAATCCATATTCCTTATGCCAAGGGCCTCAAGGGTCATTCAGATGCGGATGTCCTGATCCATGCGATTTGCAATGCCCTGTTGGGGGCACTGGGGGAGCGGGATCTGGGAGAACACTATCCAAACAGCGAGCCCCGTTACCGTAACTACTCAAGCACCCGATTCCTCGAAGAGATCGCCGGTCTCGTTCAAAAAAAGGGGTATCGTATTGCCAATATCGATTCGGTCGTGATTGCCCAGGCGCCTCGACTCTCACCGTATATTGAGGAGATGCGCGGGCACTTCGCAAAAGTGCTGGGGGTTGAGAGGGAGCGGGTTGGGGTGAAGGCGACCACCCCCGAGGGGATAGGATCACTCGGAAAGGGGGAGGGAATTGCTGCACAGGCCGTCTGCCTGATTGAAAAATTAAGTTGAGTCCGTTAATTCGGTTTAGTCTGTTGAGTCCGTTAACGACTCAATGGACGTCATGGAATTACCGGACCTAACGGAATTAACGGACAAAACGGGCCAAACGATGGGTTTTGAAGGTGTTTGAGGTCTTAAAACGAGATCTGCAGGCTGTTTTCGAGTGTGATCCGGCTGCGACCAGCGTAGCTGAAGTGGTCCTGACCTATGCAGGGTTTCACGCCATCTGTCTTCACCGTGTGGCCCATTGGCTGTGGGAGCGAAAGATCCCGCTCCTTCCCCGCCTGATTTCTCACCTGGCCAGGTTCTTCACGGGCATAGAGATTCATCCTGGGGCCAAAATCGGGCCGGGGTTTTTCATTGACCATGGGATGGGGGTCGTGATAGGGGAGACCACCGAGATCGGTGAAAGCGTCATTCTTTTTCAGGGTGTGACTCTCGGTGGCACCGGGAAAGAGCGTGGAAAGCGACACCCGACCTTGGGAAGTCACGTGGTGGTGGGGGCGGGTGCTAAGATCCTGGGCGGGATTGCCATTGGGGACCATGTGAAGATCGGCGCTAATTCGGTTGTATTACGATCAGTGCCCGCCCATTCTACGGTAGTGGGAATCCCGGCTAAAACCATCAAGGGTAAAGGGGTTGACCTCCCTGAGATCACGCTCAATCATGGGGACATGCCTGATCCGATCTCGGAGCGGCTGGAGGCCTTAGAACAGGAGATCCTTCGATTGAGGAAGAAGGTCGAGGAGAGAGGACCGATTTAATATTTGACCTTTAACAATAACAATCCTTGAGGGGGAGCGGTTGGACCTGCCCGCCTTCGATCCCTGGCCTCGAGAACGGCTATGATCTGTTGAGGGGATCGTTTCCCAAGGCCCACCTGAACCAGCGTCCCGACGATATTTCTTACCATGTACTGTAAAAAGTGTGTGCCGGTTAATGTGATCAGGATGAGATCCTTTTTACGTTTGACGGATAGACGAGATAGCTTTGTCTTGGAGCTCCTTCCTCCGCCAGACTTTCCACAGAATGATGTGAAATCATGAAGACCCACGAGTTTCCTGGCGGCGGTCTGCATGGGTTTTAGCTTCAATGGAATCGGGATATGCCAGCTCAGGGGACGGAGTATCGCCGAGGGGGTCCTTCGGTTGAGAAGACGATACTGATAGGTCTTTGACCTCGCCGCTCGTCGTGCATGGAAGGGCTTTGGAACCTCCTGGGTCTCCAGGATGACAATATCTTTGGGCAACAGGGCATTTAAGGCGTTCTTCCAGCTTTGGGGTTTGAGCTTTGAACTTGTTTTAAAATTTGCCACCTGGCCCAGGGCATGGACCCCCGAGTCTGTGCGCCCTGCCCCAAGGAGCGTGACCTTTTCACCACTGATCCTTGCGATGCACTCCTCGAGAGCCCCCTGAATGGTGGGGAGCTTGGGTTGTCGTTGCCATCCGTGGTAGCGGGTGCCCACATACTCGATGACCAATTTGATATTGGTCATCGGCACTGTTCTCGACAAGTGTCGCGCATGCCCTGAGTCAATGAAAGCCGCTTAAATTAAAGAGATTGATTTCCTTTGGACTATTCGAGGGTCTTTAAACTTTGGACCCTCAAGCCTTGGCTGCTATTCATGAGATATTCCCGGATGCCTTCAAACAACGATTGTGCGATCTTCCCTCGATAGGCGCGACTGGCAAGGCGCCTTTCCTCAATGGGGTTACTAATAAAAGAGACCTCGGCCAAGATACTGGGCATGTTGGCATTCATCAGGACATAGAAAGGGGCCTGTTTTACACCCAGATCGACGACATCGTATCTTGCGCCGAGGGTCCTGAGAAAGGCCTGGCGCGTGGTATCTGCAAATTCCAGGGATTGGTCAAAGCGCTTCATGATGGAAAGATCGGCCAGCATCAACCCGATGACACCTTCAAGGTTCTTCAGAGACCCTTCCTGGATGCTGTTTTCGCGAGCTGCAGTGGCCAGGGCAGCAGGATCACTGGCTTGCCCCAGGGTGTAGAGCTCGACGCCGCGGGCCTTGCGGCTCGGGGCAGCATTCGCGTGGACGGAGATGAACAGATCGGCCTGTTTCCCGTTTGCGAGTTGGGTTCTTTCCTCTAGTGGGATGTAAATGTCCCGATCGCGTGTCATCCAAACCTCCTTGTCCAGGTTCTTCTTGAGCAGATCCTTCAACCGGAGACTGATATCCAAGACCACTTCTTTCTCGGTCAGGCCTTTTCGCCCAATTGCCCCGGGGTCCTTGCCCCCGTGACCTGGATCGATCATGATTCGGCTAATTTCCCGCGAAGGCGGTTTTTGCATTTCGGGTGGAGGCTGTGACTCTTGGCCAAAGATGTCCACCACTAGACGATCGGGGTCGGAAAAGTGGATGATCCGGTGATCCGCAACTTGTCCCAAATCTAGGATCGCACGCACGGTAGTGGGGGTCTCTTGCACAACCCTGACCTGTGTGAGAATACCGTCTTCGATGGTAATAATCTTCTGGTCAAGGTCTTGGACCAGGCGGGCATTATAAAGGGTAATCCACAGACTTTCGGGATTGGACTGCTTCTGCTGTTTATAGGTGGCCTCCTTTGAGAGATCAAACACCACACGGGTGTAATCAGGATAGGACCAGTAACGCACAGTGTTGAGCCATACTGTGCTGCTCGGTGTACGCGGGGGGGGAGTTCTTAGCTGGTTCTGGCTCAGTTGATCTTCGATGGCCCTCACAAAGTGGCTTGCAGGGTATTTCATTCTCAGTTCCCCCGCCATTTGCTCTGCCATCTTGAGGTCCTGGGCCTTTCCAGAAAATTTAGAAAGCCCTAGATAAAGCTCTGCGAGATGAAACATTGCCTCTTCTTTGGAAGGGTGTTCTTTAGGCAATCTGATAAACTTTTGGTAAAGTGTGATGCACTTTTCCCATTGGTGGCGGTACTTCATCACCTTATTGGAGCGAAGGAGCGTTGACTGGCAGGTCTTTGCTTTCTCTAAGAGCGAGCTTGGTGAACCCCCAGCGGCATAAATCGGGGAAGTCTGCATGAAAAGCAAGGAGGAAAGGATCGCCCCTATCCACAGAATGAAAAGCGCTTCTTTGAGATAACGCACTTCGCACCTCCCACTCCAAAATTAATCCAGAAGGCGAAAGATGTCAACAGGAAAAGGGAGATGGACAAGAGATTGACAGGAAATTTATTTTAAGTTATCTTTGACAAAATTCGTTCATCGGTTAGGTCTGTTTGGACCGTTTTGCCCGTTCGGTCCGTTTAATGCTTTTACGGACTTAACGGAATTAACGGACTCAACGGACTGAACAGGCTTTTTATGACTCCAATGAAGACATTACACCAAGGAGGCGTGAGTGAAGGGAACTCGAACCGAGAGAACACTGGCCATTATTAAACCGGACGGGGTGGCTCGTCGCTTGACCGGTGAAATTATCAATCGGTTTGAGGCTGAGGGTCTTCGCGTCGTCGCCTTAAAAATGCTTAAAATCAATAAGAGAGAGGCAGAACAATTCTATGCAGTTCACCGGAAAAGACCCTTCTTTTCGAGTCTGACGACCTATATGGCTTCCGGCGGCATTGTAGCGATGGTGCTACAGGGGAAGGACGCGATCAAACAGCTTCGTCATTTGATGGGTGCCACAGATCCAAAGAAGGCCGCGCCGGGTACCATTCGTTCCGAGTTCGGAACAAGCATCGAGCAGAATACCGTGCATGGTTCGGACTCTCTTGAATCGGCTGCATTTGAGATTTCTTATTTATTTAATTCTTTAGAGATCATGCAATAATAATAACAATAATAATAACAATGACGTACCGATCTTATTATGATACGGTGATTCTGGGTGCCGGTCTAGGGGGCCTCGTGACTGGGGCAATATTGGCCAGGGGGGGCAGCAAGGTGCTGGTCCTAGAAGAGAAGTCCTATCCTGGAGGTGTCTGTACAATTGCACATCCTGATGGATATACCTTCGTCAGGGGGCCTGCCCTTCTGCTAGGTCTTGAAAAAGACGGGTATTGTGACCAGCTTTTTTCAGAATTAGGACTATCTCTTGCCATGCTGAAGAGAGCAGGAGGCCTCTTGAAACGGCCTGCTCCTTTTTTACAAATCGTCACAGAACGTTACAGGATCAATCTTGAAGTGAGCCGAGGGGAACAGCTTGCTGAGTATAAACGTGAATGGGGCGGCACTGTGGGTGCGTTTCAGCAGTTTTATAGGGACCTGGATGTTCTAGATGGCCTGGTTTATCCTTTTTTCTATAAAAAACATCTGCCGGGGTCAGCCATGCCGCTCTGGGACAGGCTTCGCAAGATTCGCCAAGGCTTACGACGGCGATGGATGACCCATGTCCATTCGAACCTCAGCAGTCAGAAATATCTCTCGCGGTACCCGTTACCCCAGGATTTTCTGAAAGCGCTTGAATTTTTGAGCCTTCTCTGGTGTGGGTCCAGTCTGGGGCAAAACTCGGCCCTGGAACTCCTGATCCAGCAAGCCTTGTCGTCTCGAGAGGTCATCCGACCCGTGGGGGGTATGGTGAAATTATGTGAGGTTTTGGCCAAGATCTTCCTGGAAAACCGTGGGGAAATTCGATATCAGCAGGGGGTTACATCGATGAGGAGGGAATCTCGAACAGATTGGGCAATCACGTTGATGAGCGGAGAGGAGTTTCACACCCGTCAGTTGGTGGTTCATCTTCCGTGGGAACTCCTCGTCCCAAAGGATTATGGAATGCTGACATTTTTCTTTGCACTGGATGCACAGGTTGTTCCATCATCGATGTCAGAACAACTCATTCTGTACCGAACGCGTGGGCATTCGGAGGAACAATCCCTGCGGCTGGAAGACCTCCTTTTTATCGTTATGAGCCTGTCTGAGGAGGAAAGGGCCTATGAGAAGAAAAGGCTCATGATGGTTTCGGCGCTTTTCCCGCACGGCTCGCCTCCCACAGAACCGGCAGTGCGTCAGTTGCTGCATGGAGTCATCAAACAACTTCACTGGCTGATGCCATTTTCCGAAGGCAAGATTCAGTACGTGGGAAATGACGAACCGGACCGCCAGGCGCAAGCTCAACGTATGGCAAAAGCCAGGCCCTTCCTAAAGCATCTTAGGCATATCAGACGCCGCCATATCGAATATGCCTATCCGCGTTTTGATCAAGGCCTCTTTTTTCTTCCGGATCATGGAAGCGGCATGGGCATGCTGTCCACGGAAGTACGATCAGCAGAAGAGATTGCGAAACGGATCATAAAGTGCCGCTAGGGGCTATTATGGGCTCTTGGGCATGGATTGTAATTCTGAGCGTGCTGGCCCTCTCTGCCTGTGCAACGATAGGCACAGATCCAGCAACTCCCCCCGAATTTCACGAGGCGATGATTGCTTTCAGGCAGGGGGATTTTGAGCGGGCAGAACGACTCTTCAATCAGACCATTGCAAAGCACATCGGCTCTCCTTTTCTTTCAGAGGCGCAGTGGATGCTGGCCAGGTCCATAGAGGGTCAATCGGATCTTCGCAGGGCATTGATACAGTATCGGCTCTTTGTGAAAAACTATCCAACGCATGAACATCGATCAGAAGCTGCTCTAAAGATCTCTGAGCTAGAGCAAAATAAATTATATCCGAGGAGGAAAAACTTCGAGATCAATCTTGCCGCCCTGCTGACATTGTCTGAACGGACATCCGTCGCGTTTCTCGAAAGATGGATAGAGAAGCTTGAGAAGGCAGGGGTCGATACAATCATGGTCAAGGTCTTCCGCAATGGGGCCAGACCGAAGCCCTCGGGGGTATTTTTTCAGACAACCCATGCCCCGGTCTTGGGGGACGGGCTGACCTCTTTATTGAATATCGCTCACCACCATCACCTCAGGGTATTCGCCTGGATGAGTGTAAGACAGATGGACTGGAAACTGCTGTCCGAGCCCGGATGGGCCGATCTCCGGTACGATCCCAAGAAGAGAGCCCTAACACCCTCGGAGGGCATGGATCTTTTTCGGCCTGATGCTCGCAACTATATCACGGCTCTGTATCAGGACCTTGCCCGATACCCAATCGATGGGATTGTATTTGGGGATGATCTCTTCTATAAAGTAGTAGAGGGACTCGGTCCGGGGGCCCGGCAACACTTTACGTCGGATTTTGGAGAAGTTTTTTTGCTGAAGGTGCTGGACCATGAGTCGCTGGTAGATCCAGCCTCTGGCTTGTCCAGCAACGGCCCCCCACAGATCAATATCTCCAATGGGATTTTCTGGAGATGGGTGGGTTGGAAGAGCCGACAGGCCTACCATTTTCTTGACCACATAAAACAGGTGATTAAAACGACCAATCCCTCGTTACAGTTTGGCATCCTACTCTCGGAAGAGGTCATCGTCGATCCGGTTCAGGCCCTGGCTAGGTATTCTCAGGACCTACTGGAGGCGAGGAGATACTCACTGGATTACTATATCATCTCCGTGGATCTGTTTCCAGACATCAGACGACCAGAGCAACGTACGCGCGACACCCGTGCACACCTGTCCAAAGTGGCTGCGGGGGCCCTTCGACTCACCGGCCAGCCAGAAAAGGTTCTGCTGAGAATTCACCCCAGAGAGGACCTAAGGGATGATCCAAAAGACCAGACTGTTGGACAAAGTCGGCTGGATCAGGTACTCGTCCCTGTGGCGGAGTTCAATCCATCCGCGATCCACAAGCTGATGGCTGAAGCGCCCGAGCCCCTTGAGCTCATGTTCAGACCGCGTAGCCCACAATAGTCTTTCGATGAAATCCTCATCTTGACAAACCTGGCCTGCTAGTTTATATGTACGTCATGTTGAAGATGCTTGGCTCATATGAGGTTGGGGTGAAGGCGGTGAGGGGTGAGGGGAGACGATCCGCCACAGGCGGATGCGCAGGTGAGGAGGCAGGCGATGAATCTGGATGAACTAAAATTTAGCAAGGATCATGAATGGATCAAGGTGGAGGGAAAGCGGGCCATGATCGGCATCACCGATTATGCCCAGAATGAGCTGGGAGATATCGTTTATATTGAATTGCCTGAGATGGGTCAGGAGGTCAGTGCCATGGAGGAGATTACGGAAATCGAGTCGACCAAGACCACAGCGCCTGTGTTGGCCCCGGTTAGCGGAAGGATTATTGAGATCAATGAGGAATTGAAGGATTCGCCGGAATTAGTGAATGAGGACCCTTATGGCAAAGGCTGGATCGGCGTGATTGATATGTCCGATCCTTCAGAGGTCGAAGAACTCATGGACCATAAGGAGTATGAAGAGTATCTGGAACAGGAAGGAAGTTAACTGTGAACACGCAAAGCACGCTGCCTGCCTGCCCCCGCCTGCCGGACGGGCAGGGGCAGGCAGGTTGCGGGGGGGTTCTTCAATCGTATGCCGCCCGTGGTTAAGATTGCATTGGTCGTGTCTGCGGTGGTCACACTCTGGACATTTCACATTTACCTGGGGTCATCCCCGGTGGCAATGCTTGAGGTGAATCCCGCAGAATCCGCCTCAGGCGGACCCAGCTCAGGGCAGGATGTAGGAGCTTCAGGGATCCTGAATAGGGGGTCAAAGGCCCAACACGCCAGTGGAATGTCAATCCGAAAGCTTGATATTAACAAGGCCACTGCTCAGGATTTTGACACCCTCCCCGGAGTCGGACGGAAACTGGCCGCGGCGATCATCCGATTTCGGGATAATCATGGGGATTTCAAGGCCCTCGAGCAGCTCAAAGAGGTGAGAGGGATCGGTGAAAAGAAATTTGCTGGGATCTCAAGGTTTTTAACCCTTGAGGGAAGGGCGGAGGAGATACCCTTACAGGTTCCCCCAAGTGAGGAATAGATCCGCATTTAGGGCGCAGGAGCCAGGTCGCGGCTTTGCCGCGAGAGGCTCGGGGTGTGGGGGCATCGGAGGCCAGGGGCCGCACGGGCCCCCATATTCGATGGATGAACAAATAGGAATGATCCTTCGGGGCACCGAAGAGATTATTCAGCCTGTTGAGCTGGAAGTAAAGCTCAGGCGGGCAGTGAAGGAAAATCGGCCGCTGCGTGTGAAAGCAGGCTTCGATCCGACATCCCCCCATCTGCATCTAGGTCACACCGTTCTTTTGCAAAAGTTAAAGACCTTCCAGGACCTGGGACATCAAATAATCTTTCTGATTGGTGATTTCACGGGGATGATCGGCGACCCCAGTGGAATGTCCGAGACCCGAAAGCCCCTCACCCACCTTGAAGTAGAAAGGAATGCACAGACCTATCGGGATCAGATCTTTAAGATACTAGACCCGGAGAAAACGGTCATCCGTAAAAATAGTGAGTGGATGAACCAGATGACTGCTGGGGACTTGATACGACTGGCCGGACAGTACACCTTGGCAAGGGTACTGGAACGGGATGACTTCCAGAAACGACTTAAAGCTCAGCGGCCCATCAGCCTTCACGAATTCTTATATCCCCTGATTCAGGGTTATGATTCGGTGGTGTTGGAGGCTGATGTGGAGCTTGGGGGGACCGACCAGAAGTTTAATCTCTTGGTGGGCCGTGAGCTCCAGAGGCTGATCGAAAAGGACTTTAGTCCGGCGATCTCAGGGAAGTCTCCTCAAGTGGTGATCACATTGCCGCTCCTTGAGGGGACTGATGCTAAGAACGATGAAAATGGTGTGCTACTGGGAAGGAAGATGAGCAAAAGCTATGGCAATGATATCGGGGTGGATGAGCCGCCGTCAGAGATCTTCGGAAAAGTGATGAGTATCAGTGACGACTTAATGTGGCGATATTACGAGTTGCTCACTGACCACGAGGTGGAAAGGGTGAAAAAGTTGCATCCCAAGGAGGCCAAATTACGCTTGTCTGAGGAACTGGTTACAAGATTTTATGATGTCAAGGCAGCAAAAGCTGCCCGGGAAGATTTTGAACAACGATATGGTCGTCGGGAGTTTTTAGCACTCGAAGAGGTTTCAGTTACGGATTCTGCACAAGTAAAAATACAAGAATCAGATAGACGGCTCTTAGTCGATATTCTTCTTCAAGCCAAAGTGGTATCTAGTAAAAGTGAGGGCCGGCGGCTTATCCAGCAAGGAGCGGTGGAGGTAGATGGCCAGAAGATTGCCGATCTTAACCATCAATTACGGGTAGGGCAATCCTATGATGTCCGTGTGGGGAAGCGGCGGTTTACAAAGATTCATCTCCGACCTCGAGGAGGTCCTCATGCCTGACATCATGCAGTGCTATCGTTTGAAGGGCCTAATGATTTCACGCGGATGTGCTTGAAAAAATGTTATAAAAAGGTCTTGACAACCCTATACGAATATGTTTAAATGTTTCTTTGGTTAAATATCAATCCGTTCTTTGAAAACTAAATAGGGGATCTTGACGAGGTGGCGGGCTTCTTAAATGCAACCAAGTTGCCAAAGATCGAAAACTCCAGTTATAATGGAGAGTTTGATCCTGGCTCAGAACGAACGCTGGCGGCGCGCCTAACACATGCAAGTCTCACGAGAAACCCTGTAGCAATACAGGGCGGTAAAGTGGCGAACGGGTGAGTAATGCGTGGGTAACCTACCTTTAAGTTGGGGATAACCCGCCGAAAGGCGGGCTAATACCGAATAAGACCACATGCCGATAGGCACGGGGTAAAAGGTGGCCTAGGGTCCGTAAGGACTATGCTGCCGCTTGAAGAAGGGCTCACGTCCCATCAGCTTGTTGGTAGGGTAACGGCTTACCAAGGCAATGACGGGTAGCTGGTCTGAGAGGACGACCAGCCACACTGGCACTGAGACACGGGCCAGACTCCTACGGGAGGCAGCAGTGAGGAATATTGGGCAATGGGGGAAACCCTGACCCAGCGACGCCGCGTGAGGGAAGAAGGCTTTCTGGTTGTAAACCTCTTTTAGTCGGAAAGAATCCCTCGCTGTAAATAGCAGCGAGGTTGACGGTACCGGCAGAAAAAGCCACGGCTAACTCTGTGCCAGCAGCCGCGGTAAGACAGAGGTGGCGAGCGTTGTTCGGAGTTACTGGGCGTAAAGCGTACGTAGGCGGCTGGATAAGTCCTGTGTGAAATCCCCCCGCTCAACGGGGGAACGGCATGGGAGACTGTCCGGCTAGAGGGTTGGAGAGGAGAGTGGAATTCCCGGTGTAGCGGTGAAATGCGTAGAGATCGGGAGGAACACCTGTGGCGAAGGCGGCTCTCTGGACAACCCCTGACGCTCAAGTACGAAAGCGTGGGGAGCAAACAGGATTAGATACCCTGGTAGTCCACGCCCTAAACGATGGGCACTCAGTGTGGGAGGTATCGACCCCTTCCGTGCTGCAGCTAACGCAGTAAGTGCCCCGCCTGGGGAGTACGGCCGCAAGGTTGAAACTCAAAGGAATTGACGGGGGCCCGCACAAGCGGTGGAGCATGTGGTTCAATTCGACGCAACGCGAAGAACCTTACCTGGGTTTGACATGCTGGTAGTAG
>DATECO010000065.1:0-2357 GCA_035286865.1 Nitrospiria bacterium
AGGGCCCGTTCCGGGGGCGAAGTGCCAGGACTCAATGGGGTCCATGTGTTGGTGCCAGGATCATAGGCCCAGGTGTCATTAAGGAAACCTAATAAGCCCTTCCCGCCAAACAAAATCACTCGACTTCTCGATTCATCATACACCATGGCATGACCTGCACGAGCGGGAGGGGATGATATTGGGAAGAGCTCTGTCCATTGGTGAGTGGATGGGTTGTAAATCCAGGTGTCGTCGAGGGCTCCATTGGCGTCTAGTCCGCCAAAGAGGATTACCTGATGATCCAATCTGTCATACACCATCGCATGCATGATTCGCGCGGAAGGGGATGGATTGGGAGTCGTCTGGATCCACTGCCCTGGAGGGAGGGGATTATTAGAAACAGAATCCTCTTTTTGCGGATCAGCACAGCCGATCAGAAGAAGGATCAGGGAGAGAATCAGCCATCGGTGTTGATATTCCATCATAACGTTGTTGTACCGCGTTTTAGTAATATTATACCACGGAACTGCCGATCATTTTCTACGGGGTCCTGCAGAGGCCAGGGATTTCGTAAATGAGGCCCGTACTCTGTTAAAAAGCTCGATGTACTCTTGGGTCCGAAAATCCGGATAGGTGTGGGAGAGGGTCTCAAAACTCCGGCCGTGATAAATCAAGGTCACTTCGGCATAGATGCCCTTTTTAAGATAAACCCGGTGGGCAAAGTCCTTGGTCGTGGCCAGCACCACTTTAGAAGGTGTCAGATAGCCAGGATCGAGGTTAATGGGACGGAGCAGACCGGAAGCGGTTGCCGTAGCCCAGCGCTGTTCAAGCTCATTCGTCTTTTCTTTGATTTCGGACAACCCATCGGGCGAAATCGATTCTTTAAAGAAGAGAAACTGGCGCTTTAAGTCTTTCCCCAACTCATCTTGATAATAGTCTGTGTGATTCCAGGAATAAAAGGGGCTAAAGATCTCAATGGGGCCAAAGAGGTCCGACAGGGTCTTCGCGGCCTCCTCAAACAAAAAGGGCCGACCCGAGATGAGGCCCACAAAGAGCTTTACGGCCTGTGGGGGGGTTGCTGTTCCCATAGTTTCTGAAGAGCTACATCGAGCGCCATGAGATGGATCTCGACCCGCTCGGATCGAGTCAGGGAAATGGGGGTTTCGGTGGTGAAGCAGTGGCGGGTGCCATTAGCGAAATGGTAGAAGGCCTGAGGCCAGCTGCTTCTCCGTTCTATCATCTGGTGGACTGGAGTGTCAGAAGGCTTTCGGAAGATAAGCCCCCCTTCGGCCGGAAGGCCCTCGATCTCGGAATTTAAGTTGATGGGGAACCGGCCGGCCACGCGTGCAATCATTTCCTTTCCCCAGGAAAATTCTCCCTCTTGAGTCAATTCATAGAGGTAGAATCCGGGGGTGTCCACATCCTCATGGAATTCCATGGCCAGCGAGTAGGCCTCATCCCTGGCAACTTCTCTTACCAGTTGGACCTCCTTAGGCGGATGGGTTTCTCGAAACTGACGGTTGAGATCCAACCCCTGGGCGTTTTCCCGGGTATTGTGCTCATAACCGTAGGGATTGGTGCAGGGTAAGACGGTGAATTCGAACTGCCCGTAAAAGGAAGGAAGCGTGGGGCATCGCTTCAGAAATTCTAAAGCGGCCCAAACACCCCCGGGCTCATCCCCATGGATGCCCGCAGCAATAAATACCGAAGGAGGTCGTGGATTTCCTTTGGATTGGCCCTTGATATGGATCTTGTACACCGGGTAGCGGATCGGTCCGGCCTCCACCATGCCCATTTCGGACATGGCCACCGGATTGTTCCGATGCAACTCGTGAATGGTTTTGATGACCTCCTGATAGGATCGAACCACAGATTGCATTTGTCTTCATATTTAACATACTTGATCGCCGATGTAAAGTTTTGCGAAAGCATTCCACCGGCGCCTTTATCTTGACAAACTCCGAATGAATGCGTTAATGTCTTAGACTTTGAGAAGAGTTGACTTTATGATCATCGGGATACCCAAAGAAACTTTTCCGGGCGATCACCGCGTCGCCCTCATTCCCGCCACGGTTCCGGTGCTCACCAAGGCGAAACTGGAGGTTTTGGTCGAGGCGGGGGCCGGTCAGGCGGCCGGTTACACCGACAAGGCCTATCAGGAAAAGGGCGCGAGGATGGCAGCGGGCCGCGATGAGCTTTTTAAATCGGCCGACGTGATTCTTCAGGTGCGGTCCCTGGGCTCCAATCCGGAGGCCGGCCGCGCCGATCTGGATCTCGTACGACGGGACCAGGTGGTGATCGGCTTCATGGATCCCCTGGGCTCGCCCCAGGCGTCCCGCGAGCTGGCCGAGCGCGGCGTGACGGCCTTTTCGATGGAG
>DATECO010000066.1:0-3456 GCA_035286865.1 Nitrospiria bacterium
AGGGAACCGCTGCCTTCAAAGGCCCCCTGACGCCCATGATCAATGGGCAGATGGAGGAACAGCTGACCCTCCATCCTGCCAATGACTTCTCCGCTGTTTGGAATGCAGGGGAGAATCACATTGCCTTCGTCTCCGACCGTAACGGATTTTGGGATATATGGGCTATGAATCGTGATGGCACCGATCAGCATCCCTTAACCCATGACCGAGGTCAGGCCACCTCTCCCGCCTGGAGCCCGGATGGCCGGGCCCTGATCTTCTCATCTGATCGAATATCCCCAATTCGCCTATGGCCAGATCTCTGGATCTTGGATATCCTGAAGGATCATCTTGAGCAGGTCACGAAGACCCCCTCGATCAAGGAATTTCTGCCGAGCTGGAGGCCGGATGGAAAACAGGTTGCATTCCTTTCAATGGACATGAATGCACCCCCGTCATGGCGGATCGTGATTTTAGATCTGGAGAGCCGTCAATCCCATGAGATCGCAGGGGAGCACATTCTCTTCTCGCGGCTAACCTGGAGGCACGATGGACAGGAGATCGCCTTTATATCGGATGGCACAGGTCGCCCAGAACTCTGGATCATGGATCAGGACGGTGGCCATGGCAGGCCCCTCACCCACGACGGGGCAGATAAGGAGCATCCTTGTTGGTGCCCGAATGGAAAATGGATTGCCTTTGCCTCCCAGAGAGGGGGCAGTTGGGATATCTGGATCATTCATCCTGATGGCACCGGTCTCCAGCGGCTGACGACCTCGCCCTCGATGGATACCCAGCCAGACTGCAGTCCAGACGGCCGATCCCTCGCATTCACATCGGATCGGGCCGGCAATCAAGATATCTGGCTCATCAGAATGAGCGGAGGGTTGTGATCTTTCTTATGGATTTCTGGCACACCGAAAGCCCACGTCAAACCCGACGTGCCATTGGGAATCGCGCAATTCCAGAGGCAGGAGTTCAGGGGCATATCGGTGAGCCACACGGGCAAAGGGTTGGACAGGGGTAAGGTAGGATCCGCCCCGCAGGACACGGTACTTTTCCCCGAACGCGGTTCGCGTTAGAGTACTTCCTGGATAGGCCTGATACCACGAGGCAGTCCACTCCCAGACATTCCCAATCATATCATGAACCCCATATGGACTTACACCTGGCTGGTAGCTCCCGACGGCCTTGCTCCAGTTTTCCCCAGATTCTAAGGTATTTGCCCTTGAGGGATCAAAGGTATTTCCCCAGGGCCAGATCCGACCATCCATTCCGCGGGCGGCCTTCTCCCATTCGGCCTCTGTAGGCAGCCGTTTCCCGGCCCACCGGCAGTAGGCCTCGGCATCATACCAGTCGGTGTCGGTCACCGGGTGCTGCTCCTCGCCTGGGGGTGGTGTGCCCACGGGCCATATTTTTCCGGACGGATGTTGCCTGTAATCCCAAGTCGCCGGAACGTATTCCCTCGTGGCCTTCACATATTCAAAATACTGGGAATTGGTCACCTCATAACGATCGATGTAGAATCCCTTGACATAGACTTGGTGCTGGGGCATCTCATCCAGACCCACCTCGATACCGACCACCCCATCCCGCTCCGAGCTTCCCATCCAAAAATAGCCTGCCGGGATGTAAACCATGCCAGGAGGTGATAAGTTCTGCGTTGTGGGTTGTGGGTTGTGAGTCGCACAACCCAAGAACAAACTGCATGTGAGAAGAAAAAATAGTGAGTTGTGAGTTGTGGGTTGTGAGTTATGTACCATTGTTTACACCTTTATTTGTTTAATTTATCTAAGGATCGTATGAGGCCTGATAACATCTTTGATAGTTTATAACAGTCATCATAAAGTGCTTTGTATTCTTCTTTTCGAATGAAGTGCTGTCTTACGGCTATGGTAAGCGCGGGAATACACTCAAAACAGGATCGCCTCGATATCCTATAAAATTGCTTTTTCTCCTGCCGATGAAAAGCTCCGCTGCCCTCTGCGATGTTGAGTGAAATGGATAAAGCCGCTCTTCTTAACTGGTCAGCCAAACTATATTGAGCATCTTTTGGAAATCGTCCACATTTTTCATAAGTGACATTTGCAAATTCCACAGCCCGCTGATAAACCTCTAATGCCTCAAAATCAAACTTTTTCTCCCCGTTCATATCATCGGTTTTCACAGCCCACTACTCACAACCCACAACCGTCTTTAAGCATCTTTAGCACACCTTAAACCCTGATTGGGGTGGTCCCACTTGGGTGCCACGGCATGACGGTTGGCCGCACGGGAAAAGGGAAGGGCGGGGCTGTTCCATGCCCCCCCCTTCATCACCTTGTATTTTTCACCGAAGGCCACCCGTTCCAATGTGCTACCAGAATAAGGTCGGTACCAGGTGGCCGTCCACTCCATGGCATTGCCGGCCATATCAAATACCCCATAAGGACTCACGTCCCCCTCGACGCTCCCGGCAGGCACGGTCCACCCCTTTCCGGAATCCAGTACATTGGTCTTTTCAGGATCAAAGATTTCTCCCCAGGGCCACACCCTTCCCTCTGTTCCCCGGGCGGCCTTCTCCCACTCCGCCTCGGTGGGCAACCGTTTTCCGGCCCAACGGCAGTAGGCCTCGGCATCAAACCAAGAGAGATCGATCACGGGGTGAGTGGGTGTGGCTTTAGGGTAGGTCGGGTCTGCCCAAATTGGAGGAGGGCGATGCCCTGTGGCCTGGATGAACCGTCTGTATTGCTCCACCGTCACCTCATCCTGGTCAATCCAGTAGGCCTTCAGGGAGACCTTGTGTTGTGGAAATTCATCCACACCGGCCTCCGTGACCCTGAGGCCCAACTGCTGAACGCTGCCCATCAGAAAGTACCCTGAAGGGATATAAACCATGCCGGGTGGGATGCGCTCCTTCGCAATTCCCACGGCCATCGCACAGCCCAAGAGGATCCCGCATGTAACGAGGAGTATTGCGAACCCTCCCTTGCCACTCATCGATCACTATTCCTCATGGGTCCTTTGCACACCGAAGTCCTAGGGACCGGTGCCGATAATCCGGAGGCTGTGCCAGATTACGATTCGTAGCCCTGGACCAGGGCTCATAGGGGAGCACCCAGGCCCCGCCCCGGGCCACCTTGAAGTGCTGTCCAAAGGAGGCACGCTGTAACCTTGTTCCAGGATAGGGCTCATACCAGGAGGCTGTCCACTCCGCCACATTCCCACACATATCATAGACCCCATAAGGACTCACCCCTTCCGGATAGCTCCCCACCGGTGTCGTCCAGAGAGGCGATGACTCGTACACATTGCACCTCGCCTCATCGAAGGTGTTCCCCCAAGACCAGTCACGCCCGTCGCTGCCCCGGGCAGCCTTTTCCCACTCCTCCTCGGTCGTGAGTCGCTTGCCCGACCATCCGCAGTAGGCCTCGGCATCGGACCAGCTCACGTAAACGACAGGGTGATTCTCCTGACCGGCCGGAGGCTTCCCGTTGA
>DATECO010000067.1:0-9128 GCA_035286865.1 Nitrospiria bacterium
CGGGGCCAGGTGATCGAGCTTTCGGAGCGGTATACAGTCATCCAGGTGCTGGAAGAGACGGCTGGGATGAGTCTCGCCACCAGTCGGGTCCGTTTCACCGAGAGTGTGGCCCAGATGGACCTCTCGATTGACCTCCTGGGCCGTCGGTTCAATGGGGCCGGTATTCCCATCGATCGCCTCCCGCCCGTGATCCCGGAAAAGCGTACTCCGATCATCGGAAGCCCCATCAACCCTGTTTCCAGAGAAAAGCCCTCCCACTTTATCCAGACAGGGATCTCCACCATCGATGGGCTTAATACCCTGGTCCGGGGTCAGAAGCTCCCCATCTTTTCGGGGGCCGGCCTACCGGCCAAGGAGATTGCAGCTCAGCTCCTGAGCCAGGCCAAGGTGCCGGGACAGGAGACTGGAAAGCAAAACGAAGAGAGATTTGCGATCATCTTTGCCGCGATTGGGATCCCCTTCCGGGAGGCGGCCTTCTTCTTGGAGGCCTTCGAGAAGAGCGGGGTGACCGACCACACCGTGGTTTTTTTGAACCTTGCAGATGATCCCACCATCGAGCGGCTGCTCACCCCGCGTTTTGCGTTGACCGCCGCTGAATATCTGGCCTTTGAGCAGGATTACCACGTGCTGGTGATTTTGATGGACATGACGAATTATTGTGAGGCACTACGCGAGATCGCCATGGCCCGGGAGGAGATCCCCGGCCGTCGGGGATATCCCGGCTATATGTATACGGATTTAGCGACCCTTTATGAGCGGGCGGGGCGGATCAGGGGTAAAAGGGGATCCGTCACCCAGATCCCGATCCTCACCATGCCCGATGATGACATTACCCATCCCATCCCGGACCTGACCGGTTACATCACCGAGGGGCAGATTGTGCTTTCACGGGAATTACATCGCAAAGGGATCTTTCCCCCCATCGACGTGTTGCCCTGTCTGTCCCGGTTGATGAACCTGGGGATCGGAGCGGGCAAGACGCGGGAGGACCACCGCCAGTGGGCCGACCAGCTCTACGCCCTGTACGCCCAGGGGAGAGATTTAAGAAGGCTGGAGGCCATCGTGGGCGAAGAGGGACTGACCGAAAATGATAAGCGCCTTCTGGAATCCGCTAACCTGTTTGAGCAAAAGTTTGTACACCAGGGCGATCAGGAGCGCAGCCTCAAGGAGACACTGGATCTTGGCTGGCAACTCATGGGGCACCTCCCCAAAGAGAGGCTGACCCGGATCAAGCCTGAATTTATTGAAAGATATTACAAAGGGAAAGGTAAGTAGGCCTGTTAGATTCTTTTTAACATTTTATTACGTTTAACGAATAGCGATTAACGAATAACGTCCATGGAACGAGCCAGTCCTACACGGATGCATCTGCTCCTGCTCAGGCAGCGGGTCCTGGTGGCTCAGAAGGGACTCGATCTCCTGGAGAGTAAACGCGAGGCCCTGGTGAGAGAATTCTTCACGATGGTGGGGTCGGCCTTGACTGCCAGAGAGAATCTCCGGCGGGGGATGCAACAAGCTCAAAATGCCCTGACCCTCGCCATCGGGATCATGGGTCGGGAGACCCTTGCCTCTGCCGCCTTTGCAACGAGGCGCGATCTCGCGATTGAGCTGGTCGAAAGAAATATCTGGGGCGTGCGCTTTCCGGATCTTCACTATCAGACAGCCATTCGAGCGTTGGACGCAAGGGGATATGCGATCACCGGGACAACCCCTCACCTGGATGAGACGGCCAGGCGATTTGAGGAGGTTCTGGATCTTGTCCTTAAGACGGTCTCGGTCGAGATGAAACTGAAACGGATCGGGCAGGAGATCAAAAAGGTCACCCGCCGGATCAATGCCTTGAAGGAACTGATTCTTCCTCCTCTAAGATTACAGATACGGGAGATCAAAAACAGCCTCGAGGAGAGGGAGCATGAGGATATTTTTAGGATCAAGCGATTCAAAGGGAAGCGTTCAGGCTCAGCTTGAAATTGAGATAGACTGCAGTCATCAGCGCCGGGCCGAGTGCTTCAGGCTCAACATATAGGCCGTGAGGGATTTGAGTTCCTGGTCGATTAACTTATACCCCGGCATGATGGATCCTGGGACCACGGCCTGGGGATCTTTAAAATGCCTGATCAGCCAGTCGGCCTCCCGGGTGTCTCCGACATAGGAAAGATCCGGCCCCACCGCATTGCCTTCCCCGTGGATCTGGTGGCACCCTGAGCAACCCAGCTTGACATAAAGACGCCTTCCCTGTTCCACTGCCGGATCGGTCACGGACAGCGAGGCGCTCTGCTTTAGTGAGACCCCCATCAGTCCAAACACCATCACCAGGAATAACCCGCCACAGATCAAAACTCCCCGGCGGGATAGGAGATCTCGTCGTGGGGTGTGGTCCAGGAAGGGAAGCAGAAAGAGGAGGGCATAAAAAAGGAGGGGAAGCACCAGGGTACCGATGATTTCCCAGGGGCCATGAAAGTATTTTAGGAGTTGATAGTAGAAGAGGAAGTACCATTCCGGTAAAGGCATAAAGCTGACATCGGAGGGATTGGCCCGATCGGCCAGAGGGACCCGGCTCCATGCAGCCAGGATGAATAGAACGGCAAATGTCAACAGGATGGCGACGGCATCCATGAAGACCTGCTTGGGATAGAAAGATTCCCGGATCCGCTGGGCCTTTTGAGGGTCCCATGGGCCGGCCGGGCCGACACGGCGCAAGATAAACAGGTGAACCGCAATGAGTAGCACCACGGCCCACGGAAGAAAAAGCGTGTGCAGTGCATAAAAGCGGCTCAGGGTCAGGGCACCGAGTTGCTGGCCACCGCGTATGATCCGCACCAGCAGATCTCCGACCAGCGGCAGGGTCCCCACGATGTTGATTCCCACTTGGGTGGCCCAGTAGGCCCTCTGGTCCCACGGCAGAAGGTAACCACTGAACCCGAAGCCAAGCGTGAGCAGGAATAAAACCACCCCAACGATCCACATCACTTCCCGCGGGCGTTTGTACGCCCCGTAGAGGAAGACCTGGAGCATATGTAACCCGATGACGACCATCATGAGGCTTGCGCCCCAATGGTGCAGCCCCCTGATGAAAGAGCCAAAAGGCACCTCCTGCTCGATATACAAGATGCTGTCATAGGCATGGTCGGGGGAGGCATTGTAATAGATGGCCAGGAACATCCCGCTGATCACTTGGAGGACAAACAGAAACAGCGTGACGCTTCCATACACATAGATCCAGCTTGCCCCGCCGGGGATGGGTTCATCCAGGAGTTTGATCTTGATCGGTTGGAGTTTAATCCGTTCGTCCAACCACTGATAAAGGCGTCTAGGCATGGGCTAAAGCTCGATCTTTTTTGGGGTACCCGCCTTGAATTCCTTATAGATGATCCAGAGGCGGCTGCTTTCGATTTTGAATGGGAGCGTGTCCAGAGGCCGCGGGGCAGGCCCGGCCAGGACCCTGCCATCGATATCAAATACGCTGGCATGACAGGGGCAGAAAAAGGCCTGCCGCTCGGCCTCCCATCGGTACCCGCACCCCAGGTGGGTGCAGAGCGGTGAATAGACCACGACATCATGATCATTCTTACGAACCACCCAGACTGATTTTACGGAAGCCGACTTGAGCCATCCATCCCTCACCGAGGTCACCATCTCAACGCTCATGGGTTCTTTTGGCCTGAGCTGATCGGGGTTTAAAATGTCCACCCAATCCTCTGATCTTCTCCGCAGGGCGGGAATAATGGTGTAGACGGCCAGGGGAAGGGTCAGGGCGGTACCAATAAGGGCCGCAATCAGGCCAATTGTCCTTCCAATGAAACCACGCCGGGTAAGCTCATCAATGAATCTGTGATTCTTGTTCGTCTGTGAGTGCTGAGTGCGCATCTTCGAGAGTTAGGTTTGCCGGTGGGCATTATATCAAACTGAGTTGTAGAAATGAAGTTTTTTTCTGTCTAGGAAGTTTGACAGGGGTTAATATTTTAAAATCCTTCATTTTTTGGGAGAAAGGGTGTTCAGACTGTCCAGGGGATTATACATTCCATCGATTGCTGCGCCGTCGATCCTAGTAGAGGCGCAACACCTGGTTTCTAACATATTGAAAAGCTAAATAGTTTTGTTTATTCCCCGGCCTCACCCAACACATCCCTTATGGCATATCATTTGCTAACCTACAAAGAGTAGGAGGTCGATGAGCGATGAAAGGGATGAAGATGGGTGAGGGACGTAGGCAGCAGAAAAAAAGAGCAATCCCAAGTGCCACAGACCCGTATCTGCCCTGGGGGGGGATCCATGAGGTGGTGATGTGTAGGATGTGCCACTCCATCTACCATCATAAGCGCTGGTATCTTGAGAGCGAGTTCCCCTTGAAGGAAGCGAGGGTAACCCCAATTGGCCTGATTATCTGCCCGGCATGTCGCAAGATCCATGATCACTTTCCAGGTGGAGTAATCACACTGCGGGGAGAGTTCCTGAATACTCACAAGGACCAGATACTTAACTTGGTTAGAAATGAGGAGGCCAGAGCCAAAGGCGTCAATCCCCTGGAGCGTATCATCTCGACCAAGGATCAGGACAATTGGGTAGAGATCCAGACGACCAGCGAACGCCTAGCCCAGCGGATTGGACGGGAAATCGAGCGGGCCTATAAAGGGGAGGCAACCTATCACTGGTCCCGAGATGATAAATTTGTGAGGGTCGAGTGGCATCGACCGGAGGGAAAGAATGGAAGCAGTTAAGGAAGGGTTGATGGAAGATGGGGGCCGGCCGTTAGATAAAACCGGATTAATCTCGACAAAGCAGTTAAAGGCCATCTGGGCCTTGTCCCATCGCGCCCGGTTGCAAGAGGAGGACCTGCGGATATTGGTGGAGTGGTCAACGGGGAAAAAATCAATCCGGTCCTTAAGCAAACAGGAGGCCCAGGAGATTATTGAGGACCTCCTCATCAAGGCAGGAGGAAAAGAGCTGATCTCACAGGAGGTGACGGACAAGGAGGGGAGAATCACAAGGGCCCAGATGGTTTTTATGGGGGCATTGAGCAACCAAATCGGATGGGATCAGTGGCGCGTCCTGCGGCTGGCCCAGAGGATGTATGGGATAAGGCAGCTCAAGGATCTGAAGCTCAGGGAAGCCTCTGGCCTGATTGAGGCCCTGAAGGCGATGAAGAGGCGACGGGCTGCTTGATCACGGAAAAGGGGAGCCATATCGACCTTCAAGGATCGTCACGAGGTGGGTAAGAAGTTGGTCGAGGTCGGGAAGGAGTGAAATATGTTTAACACGGAGGTTAAAAGGATATTTATACCGACTGACTTCTCCGATTGCTCTGAGGCGGCGGTGGAGTATGCCATCTCCCTGGCCCAAGTGTTCCAGGCGCAGGTCTTCCTTCTGCATGTGATGGAGCCAGTGGTTTACGGACTGGATTTTTCGGTGACGCATCCAGGGGCTGAGCCCACCGTGAGACAGAGGTTGGGCGAGATGATGCAGCAACGGGTTGAGAAAATAAGAGGCCTCGGCATAGAGGCGGAGGGTCACTTTGTGACAGGCACCCCTTTTGTGGAGATCATCAAGGCGGCGCAGAAGCACGCGGCAGACCTGATCATCATGGGGACTCATGGCCGGACAGGCCTGGCTCACATATTGCTCGGGAGTACTGCGGAAAGAGTTATCCAGCGTGCCCGCTGCCCTGTGCTGACGGTCAAGGCAGAGGGGCAGATTTCCACATCCCTGGAAAAAGGGGGGGCGATGCCGGAGCAAGCCCCTTCGATCAGGGAGAATATCCCTGCGGCTGAGGGTGTGATCTACTGCCACCTGTGTGCCAGGCCCTCTCAGGACATCATCTGTGAGGCCTGTAAGGTGCGGGTTCAAGCAGAGGCCTTTGAGAAGAAGCAGAGGGTCGAAAAGGAAGGCCGGATAGAGACAGGGCGAAGGTAGGATGGAAAAGGAGCGTAACATGAGGCAGAGGGGCGAAAATACTCTAGAGGAGGAAATGGAGCTTGAAGAGATGCCAGGACCACCGCCAGAAGTAGAAGAGGAGGTCCAGGAGGTCCCGCGAAGGGAGAAAGATCCATTCAAGGCCTACCTGGACGAGGTGATTGGCTACAAGCTCCTAACTCACGCTGAAGAGCTGGCCCTGGTTAGGCAACTTCGGGAGGGTCGAAAGCGGATAAGCTCTGCATTGTACCGGTTGCCCAGGAGGGTGTGGAAATTTGTGCATATCAGAAGAAGAGGGGCGTTTCACAAAGCTACCCTGGCCAGGGAACGCGAAGAACGCTTGGCTCAGTGGGTCAAGACTCATCGGGTGACTGGGCTGAATGCCCGGAGCATGAAATTGATTCTGAAAGAGATCGAGGTGGGTGAGGTCATGATGCAGGAGGCGAGGGGAAAACTTATCCAGGCCAACCTAAGACTTGTGATAAGCATTGCGAACCGATACAGGGGGCTTGGCCTTCCCCTCCTTGACCTTATCCAGGAAGGCAACCAGGGTCTGATGCGGGCCGTTGAGCGTTTTGATCCTGAAAAGGGATTTAAATTCAGTACGTATGCCACCTCCTGGATCCGGCAGGGGATCAGCCGGGCGATTAGCGATAAGGCCAGGGTCGTGCGTCTTCCGATTCATGTGGCTGAGAGACATCAACGCCTCGCCCGACTGGCACACACCCTGGCTCAGGAAAAGGGCCGGAGACCGACATCCGAAGAGATTGCGAGTCGCGCATCTCTGCAACCTGACAAGGTGGAGGCCTCGTTTGAGATGGCCCATGACACCATCTCCTTACAGACCCCTGTGGGCGAGGAGGGAACGGAATTGAGTGATTTCATTTCGGATCGAGAGAAATTATCTCCGCTGGAATCTGTGGAAGAGGAGGAAAAGAGAAAGGAGGTGGAGAGGGCTTTACACAACCTGACCCCTCGTGAGGAGAAAGTGATTCGATTGAGATTCGGGATCGGGGAAAGACGGGATCATTCGCTGGAGGAGGTCGGTAGGGAGTTGTCAGTTACCCGAGAACGGATCCGGCAGATTGAACGGGATGCGATCAAAAAACTAAGGTCAGGAACAGCGAGGGAGAGGCTCAAGACCCTTGTTGCCTGAAGGGGGGAGTGATGATAGATGGTTTACGGGCTTGTGAAATCGCAAGTGGCCGATCTCCTGGAGGTCTGCATCCAGATAGAGACGGCAAGGGCCCAATTGTATTATGACTTACTGAGGCTGTTCACTGAGCCGCCACAGGTCAGGCTATTATGGTGGAATCTCTGTGATGAGGCGTACCGGCATACGGCTGCCCTGACCTTTATCAAGGGGGAAGTAGAGCTGGAGCCTGAGGTGTTAAAGCTGGAGTTCTTAGATGAGGATCAGGATCGGCTAGATCACCTGCTGAGGTTGGTGGAGCGTTACAAGCGCAGGGTCAGAGGTGGGCATATCACCTTAGAAGATGCCTTCAAGATGGCAGTGAGATTAAGAACTTGCGGGGTGGAGAATCTGTATGACCGAATTTTCAACGGGGTGGATCCTATCATCGGTGAAATGGCGACACGATCTTTGAGGCCCATTCAGCATGGCTGGATAGACCTGGCCAAGACCATCGAGTCCTGCTCTACAGACGAGATTCTGCTGTCGAGGGTTCGCCGGCTGATGAGAGGGGGTGGAAGGATCATTCAAGGTGATGATCGATGAAATTCGCCACCCGGTGACGGCAAAGCCAATCGTGTATGAACACGCACAGCGAGCGCAGTCCCCGGCTGTGAAGGCGGGGTTAGCGAGCGTATACAAAAGATGTTTTTTCCACTCGGGTTGAAGAATCCCTGCCTGTGAAGGCAGGGTTCTTCAACCGGGAAGTTCAAGATATTCATAAAGCAATCTCTGTGGCATCAGTGACAGAAGGAGGTGAGGAAAATGCAGTTAAGAGACATTATGAAGCGGGATGTGATCTCGGTCTTTCCTGATTCAACCATTACCGAGGCGGCCCGGATGATGGAGGAACACAATATTGGTTGTGTTCTTGTGGTGAAGGATGGGCAGGCGAAAGGGATCTTAACGGATCGGGATATTGTGCTGAAGGTGATTGCCAGGGGAAGTGATCCGACCCTGACCAAGACGGCAGATGTGATGCAGCCCCATGTCATCTCGGCCAGTCCGGATACGGACATCCTGGATGCTTCGCGGCTAATGACCTTGCATCATGTAAGGCGCCTTCCGATTCAGGAAGCTGGCCAGCTTTTGGGGATCGTCTCCGTGATGGATCTCGCCCGTGTGATACAGGAGGAGGTGGATAACCTGTTCTCGCTTCGGGCGACTCCCGTGTACCGCTAAAGTAAGCGTTCAGCAATCAGCGGTCAGCAAGTGATGAAGGCTGAGGACTGAACGCTTACCCTTTTGGGTGGAGGAAAAGAGATATGAGTCGCCCTCTCGATTTACCCAGAAATAAAGCAAATCTTCAACTATTGCCCCGCCGGATCTATTGGGAGGTGACCCGGGGGTGCAATCTTCGGTGTCTACACTGCCGGGCGACACCCACCGAACTGGCGAGCCCGGAGGATCTCTCCACCCCTCAATGCAAGGCGATCATGGACCGGATTGCGGTGGTGGGCCACCCCGTTCTGGTCCTGACAGGGGGAGAGCCGCTGTTTCGGTCTGATATCTATGAGCTTGGCGCGTATGGCCGGTCCAAGGGTTTTCGCATGGGGCTGGCCACCAATGGGACCCTAGTGACGCCGGGAGTGGCCCGCCGCATTGTGGAGGCCGGGTTTCAGAAGGTGGGGATCAGCTTGGATGGTACCGACGCTGCAACCCATGACCGATTCCGGCAGATGCCGGGGGCGTTTGAGGCGGCTGTCGCTGGGTTTCGTGCCCTGAAACAGGCAGGCATGCCCTTGCAGGTCAATACCTCCATTACCACCCATAATGCCCAACAACTTGAGGAGATGCTAAGGATGGTTCAGGATCTTGGGGCCGCTGCCTGGCATCTATTTTTACTGGTGCCGGTTGGCTGCGGGATCCAGATCGCGGAGTCCATGCAGGTGCAGGCAGAGGAATACGAGCGAGTTTTAAACTGGCTGTATGAGAAATCCATGGAGGTGGCCATGGACCTGAGGGCAGTCTGTGCCCCCCACTACTTCCGGGTCAGGGTTCAGAGGCAGTTGCTTGAAAGACAATC
>DATECO010000068.1:0-6152 GCA_035286865.1 Nitrospiria bacterium
GGGAAGGAAAAAGATCATCCAGTACACCCGTTTTGGGACTGTCCTGATCTGCCTCATCCAGTCCTTTGGGATTTCGGTTGGGCTGGAGGGGATGAATGACGGTGCCTTTGTGCAGTTCCCGGGCTGGCCATTTCGTATCATGACAATGATCACGATCACGGCCGGCACCACCTTTCTCATGTGGCTGGGAGAGCAGATCACCGAACGGGGTATCGGAAACGGCATTTCACTGATCATTTTTTCTGGAATTGTGGCTATGATGCCAGCAGCCATTATCAATACCTATCAGCTGTATGAAACCGGTGAACTGGGCACTCTCCTTCTGATGGTTTTGGGCATCATGATGTTGGGTGTGATGGCCGCGATTGTGTTTCTGGAGAGTGGGCGCAGAAAAGTCCCTGTCCAGTATGCGAAGCGGGTGGTTGGGAGAAAGGTTTATGGAGGACAGAGTACTCATATTCCCCTGAAGATTAACACCGCCGGCGTGATCCCTCCAATTTTTGCCTCATCCATCATCGCCTTCCCGGCGACCATCACGGGCTTCGTCACGGTCCCATGGGTTAAGGCCATCGGGACACATCTGGCGCCAGGGTCTATGGTTTATACCGGTTTGTATGTAGCGATGATCATCTTTTTTTGTTTCTTTTATACTGCAGTTGTATTGAATCCAGTGGATATGGCAGATAACATGAAGAAATATGGTGGATTTATCCCGGGGATTCGACCGGGGCAGAAGACCTCCGATTATATTTATCGAATTCTGACACGGATCACCTTTGTGGGGTCTATCTATCTGGCGGTTGTATGCGTGATCCCGGAATACCTGATCTATAACCTTAATATGCCATTTTATTTTGGGGGGACGTCTCTCTTGATTGTGATCGGTGTGGGATTGGACACGGCCCAACAGATTGAGACCCATATGATTACTCGGAACTACGAGGGCTTCATGAGAAGGGGTAGGATTAAGGGGAGAAGTGGATAACTGGATTCATACGTTGAGACTGGTTTTTCTGGGCCCCCCGGGGGTTGGCAAGGGGACCCAAGCACAAATGCTGGCAGAACGTTACTCCTTGATGAAGATTTCGACGGGAGATATTCTTCGAGAGGCGGTATCTCGAGAAACGCCCCTCGGACTTCAGGCCAAGGCCTTCATGGAGAGCGGCCGATTGGTCCCAGATGGGGTCATCATCGGTGTGATCCGGGAGCGGTTGAGCAGTCCAGACTGCCTTTCCGGTTACGTTCTGGATGGCTTTCCTAGAACCTTGGGGCAGGCCGAGGCCCTCTCGAAAATGCTTGAGGCGCAAGGGACACCCCTTCACCGGGCGATCAGTTTTGAGGCCCCTGAAGAGGAGTTAATCCGTAGACTCACGGGAAGGCGGAGCTGTCCTCGCTGTCAGAGGATCTATCACCTTTATTTTCATCCTCCTCAGCAGAAGGATCAATGTGATGTGTGCGGGGAGGCATTGATCCAACGGGAGGATGATCGGGAGGAAACCGTCAAAAAGCGCTTGAGAATTTACGAGACAGAGACAGCCCCTTTGTTAAAATTCTACGGGGAGCAAAAGATCCTCAGTAAGATTGATGGCCGCGGCTCAATTGAGGAGGTGTTTAAACGACTCCTCCAGGTTCTAAAAGACAGGTTCTAAAAGGATTGAAGCGTGAGCCGTGAGCCGGACAGAGAACGAATGCCTCTTTACGGATTGCTTAAATTAAGATGATTATTCTGAAGTCACCCCAGGAAATCGAAAAAATAAGCCATGCCTGCCGTGTCGTGGCAATGACTCTGATTTATTTAAAGGATAAAGTGGATCCCGGGGTCACAACCCAGGAGTTGGATCGGCTCGCCGAGGAGTTTATGGTAAAGCAAGGGGCGAGGCCCGCCTTTAAAGGCTATCGCGATTTTCCCTGTACGATTTGCACCTCGATTAACGAGGAAGTGGTCCATGGAATTCCCTCTAAGAAGCACCTAGAAGAGGGAGACATCATTGGGATTGATGTCGGGGCCGTGGTGGAAGGTTATTTTGGGGATGCAGCGATCACGTTCCCGGTGGGAAAGATCGCCCCAAATGTCCAGAGGCTGCTCGAGGTCACCGAGCAGGCCCTATACGAAGGTATTTCACAGGCTTACCCAGGAAATAGGCTCTCGGATATCTCTCATGCCATCCAGGAACGTGCCGAGGCGGCAGGGTTTGGCGTGGTGAGGGATTTTGTGGGACATGGGATTGGGAAAAATCTTCATGAGGATCCACAGGTCCCCAATTTCGGACTCCCCGGTCAGGGACCGCGGCTTAAGGAAGGGATGGTCTTGGCGATTGAGCCAATGATCAACATGGGGGGAGCGCCCGTTAAGGTTCTGGAGGATAACTGGACCGTAGTCACCCAAGACGGGAGCTTTTCTGCCCATTTCGAACACACCATCTCGGTGACCCCACAGGGGCCAATGATTTTGACAAAGTTATGACTTACGGAGAATATGCCTAAAGAAGATTCTATTGAAGTGCAAGGGACCATCATTGAGACTCTGCCCAATGCCATGTTTAGGGTAGAACTAGAGAACGGACACAAGGTTTTGGCCCATATTTCTGGTAAAATGAGGATGCATTATATCAAGATCCTACCGGGTGACAAGGTGACGGTGGAACTTTCCCCTTATGACCTGACCCGTGGGAGGATTACGTATCGGTTTGCTCGATAAACATCGCTACTGATGTTAGTTCTGTTTAGTCCGTTTTGTCCGTTAGGACCGTTTATTCTGTCCATTCCTTTTAGCGGACTCAACGGAGTTAACAGACATAACGGACTCAACAAGAATAACGATATTCAAAGGATAGTGATGATGAAGGTTAGATCCTCAGTGAAACTGATTTGCGCAAAATGCAAGATGATTAAGCGTAGGGGAGTGATTCGGGTTATCTGTGAAAACCCACGGCACAAGCAGAGGCAAGGGTAAGGGTCCGTTATTTCCGTTAAGTCGGTTTAGTCCGTTCTGTCCGTGAACGGGTTCAACGGAAATAACAGACCCAACGGACTAAACTGGATTAACAAAATGGGGGCATACATTGGCACGCATTGCGGGTATTGATTTACCCCGGGACAAAAGGGTCGAGGTGGGTCTCACTTATATCTACGGGATCGGCCGTCCCTCTTCCCAGAAAATTTTGAAAGTGGCGGGTGTTGACCCCAACACCCGGGTCAAAAGTCTGAGAGAGGATGAGATCGTTCGACTCAGAGAGTTGATCGAGCGGGAGTACAAGGTGGAGGGAGATCTGCGCCGAGATGTCTCTATGGGCATCAAACGGTTGATGGATATTGGTTGTTACAGAGGATTTAGACACCGCCGTGGGCTTCCCGTAAGGGGCCAGCGTACCAAGACCAACGCACGGACCCGTAAAGGGCCACGAAAGCGTGTGGTGGGAGTGAAGGCGAAAAAGGAGACCAAGTGAGGACAGGAGGGGGCAGCCAAAGATCCAAAGGAATCGTGGTCCTGCACCTTCCGAATTGTATGAGGGGCAAAGCAGACGGTGTAGGAATAGGAGGGAAGTTGCGTGGCTAAAAAGGGTGCCCGGAAAAAGGAAAAGAAGAACGTCCAGGTCGGTATCGTTCACGTGCAGGCCACATTTAACAACACGATCGTGACCGTCACCGACATGCAGGGCAATGTGATCGTATGGGCCAGTGCAGGAAACCAAGGGTTCAAAGGATCACGAAAGAGCACGCCCTTTGCAGCCCAGAGAGCAGCAGAGATGGTTGCAAAAAAGGCTATAGAACAAGGAATGAAGCAGGTGGATGTGTATGTCAAGGGACCGGGTTCGGGTCGAGAATCGGCGATACGATCTCTCCAGGCGGCGGGTTTGAAAATAAATCTCATCAAGGATGTGACACCGATTCCACACAATGGCTGCAGGCCACCCAAGCGTAGAAGAGTATGACAAGAGGCGGGAGAACCGACCAATTTCCGGGGGTAATATGGGTAGATATGTAGGTTCCGTTTGCCGGTTATGCCGGCGTGAGGGGATGAAACTCTTTTTAAAGGGGTCCCGATGCTATTCGGAAAAATGTGCTGTCGAGAAGAGGAACTATCCACCTGGCCAGCATGGCCAGGCCAGGCCAAGAATTTCGGAATACAGCACGCAGTTACGTGAAAAGCAGAAAATCAAGCGCATCTATGGTGTATTGGAACGACAGTTTCGAAGATATTTTCACAAAGCCGAGCGAATGAGGGGGATTACAGGAGTAAACCTTCTAGTTCTACTTGAATGTCGATTAGATAATATGGTGTATCGCTTGGGATTTGCCTCTTCTCGTAGTCAGGCCCGCCAACTGGTCAGGCACCGACATTTGACGGTGAATGGCAGAATTGTGGATATCCCCAATTATCTGGTCAGAGTGGGAGATGTGGTGGAAGTTCGCCCGGTTAGCCGGGAGTTATTACCTATACAAAATGCCCTGGCATCCGTTGAAACCAGGGGTTTTCCCGCCTGGCTTGAACTGGACAAGGCCCAGTATAGGGGAAAGCTGCGTGCTATACCCACAAAGGAAGATATCGCGCTGCCGGTGAACGAGCAGCTTGTGGTCGAACTTTATTCGAGGTAGCACAACAAAAAATATATAGTTCCGGAAGCAAGCAATTTATATTGAAGAGAGGAATGAAGAAAAACCTATCGGTGCTCGGCCCCAAGAGTCCGGCATCTGGCCTGGCCAGTGACGGGCTGGGGTGTGGGGGCATCGGAGGACCTTTATCTTTACGTAGCCGCGTGGGGACCCCACATAGAATGCCGGTGGGCCCGCGCGCCGCTACGCAAGCGAGGTTGGGAGGGGAAAAAGAATGATGAGGCTTAAGGATTTTCAAATTCCAAAAAAAATAGAATTTGAGCAGGAGACCCTGACCCAAACGTACGGAAAATTTGTTGCAGAACCCTTTGAGAGGGGGTTTGGAACCACCATTGGTAATTCCGTAAGGAGGGTGCTACTCTCCTCCATCGGGGGGGCGGCAGTGACCTCTGTGAAAATAGAGGGTGTCTTGCATGAATTCTCCACCATCCCGGGTGTGAAGGAAGATGTGACCGATCTTATTCTGAACATCAAGAATCTCCGGATGAAGCTGTATTCAGAAAAGACGAAGACGATCCATATCAAGAAGAAAGGGGCTGGGGAAATCAAAGGGAAGGATATCATCCATGATGCGGATGTGGAGATTCTGACCCCAGAGTTACATATTGCCACTTTGGATAAGGATGCCTATCTCGATATGGAGATGACCGTGAAGATGGGACGCGGATATGTTCCAGCTGAGCGGAACAAAGAAGAAACGTCACCTATTGGTGTGATCCCCATCGATTCCATCTTTTCCCCGGTGCGCAAGATCAACTTTCTTGTTGAGAATGCTCGTGTAGGGCGCGTTACGGATTATGACAAATTAATCATGGAGATCTGGACGGATGGGAGCATCAGGCCCGATGAGGCCCTGGCATTTGCCGCCAGAATCTTGAAAGATCATCTTTCAATCTTCATTACTTTTGATGAGAAAGATGAGGTTCATGAACCGGTGGTAGAGGAAAAGCAGAAGGAGTTTAACAAAAATCTTCTGCGCAGTGTGAACGAACTGGAATTATCTGTAAGGGCGGCAAATTGTTTAAAAAACGCGAATATTAAGACCATTGCGGATCTTGTCCAGAGGACAGAAGCTGAGATGCTTAAGACGAAGAACTTCGGACGTAAATCCCTCAATGAGATCAAGGAGATTCTTACGGAGATGGGGCTGTCCTTAGGGATGAAACTGGAGAATTTTCCCCCTTCCGATCTCAATTTCGCCAAGGAACGTTAAACGTTATACGTTCTTCGTTATTCGGGAAGCATTCCTCTTTGTACGTTTAACGCATAGCGAGTAACGAATAACGGATTCTATTAGGGGGGTTGAGCATGCGACACCGCAAACGGGGTAGACAATTGGGAAGGGATACGGACCATCGGCGGGCACTCTACCGCAATCTAGTGACTTCCCTTTTGGAACACGAAAAAATTGAGACAACAGAAGCAAAGGCCAAGGAGCTTCGGGGAATTGCAGACCGAATGATCAGCCTGGGGAAGCGTGGAGACCTTCATGCCAGGCGGCGGGCCATGGCCTATATTCAAACTAGAGCGGTGGTGGC
>DATECO010000069.1:0-2679 GCA_035286865.1 Nitrospiria bacterium
GCCTTGTAGGGGCGGGGTAACCCCGCCCCTACGAAACAACCGACAACAAAGACAAATAGAATGCGGGTCAGCCCTGCCGGGTCTTCGCCACGGCCAGCTTGTATAGTTCTACGTACTCGCGGGCGGAGTGGTCCCATGAGAAGTCGGCCGCCATGGCCGTCTGCATCATTCTTTCCCAGAGGGGACGGTCCTTGTAAATCTCCAGGGCCAAGCGAAGGGTGGTCAGAAGGAAATGGCTGGAGACGCCTTCAAACACAAACCCTGTGGCTTTCTCTGAATCAAGGTTTGAGGGCGTGGCATCCGTAACCGTGTCGGCCAGACCTCCTGTCTTTCTCACTACCGGCATCGTCCCGTACCGGAGACTGTAGAGCTGGTTGAGCCCACAGGGCTCATAGCGGGAGGGCATCAGGAAGAGGTCCGACCCGGCCTCGATCCGATGAGCTAAAGGTTCATCGAAGTTGATGTGGATCGAGAGCTTCTTGGAATATCGGTGCATTGCCTGCGTCAGCTTTCGCTGAATATCTGGGTCTCCTGCACCGAGAATTACAATTTGAAGATCAAGCCGCATCAGCTCCTCCAACACCTCAAGGACCAGGTCCACTCCTTTCTGGGGCGTGAGACGTGTAATCATTCCGATGAGAGGTGCATCCACCACGGGCAGTTTACATTCCTTTTGGAGGGCCTCTTTGCAGAGTCGCTTTCCTTGTAGATGCCGGCGGTCATACGAGTGCAGTAGATGCGGGTCATGGGCCGGATCCCACTCCCGATAGTTCACGCCATTGACAATCCCGAATAGATCCCGCTGCCGGGCCTGGAGAATCCCTTCTAGGCCATGGCCAAACTCTGGCGTCTGGATCTCACGGCTGTAGGTGGGGCTGACGGTATTGAGCATTCCGCTAAACACCAAACCCGCCTTTAGCAAACTCACTTTTCCGTAGAACTCGAGGGTGTCCGGGGTAAAATATTCGGGGGGGAGGCCTAACTTCGAAAATTCCACACTCGGGAATAATCCTGGATAACCCAGATTGTGGATGGTAAACACAGTGCCTATCTTTTCATAAGAGGCATCACCTGGGAAGTGGGCCTTGAGATAAGCGAAAGTCAACGCGGTCTGCCAATCGTTCCCGTGCAGCACGTCCGGGACCCAATCGAGCCTCTTTGGAATCTCCAGCACCGCGCGGCTGAAGGCCGAGAATCGCCTCAGATTATCGGGATAGTCCCGGCCTTTCTCCTGATACAGCCCGGGTCGCCCAAAGAGCTGATCGTTGCCCAGGAACAGGACCTCGACCTCGGACCCAGGCAAAAGTCCTGCCCAGAGCGTGAAGAGAGAATCATCCTGCCCGGCAAGCCTCACCCGAAGGTCAAACAGCCGTTTAAGTTTCCATCGCCCCTCCTCTATAACGGCATACTTGGGCATGACCACCTTCACCTCATGCCCCAGGCGGGCCAGTGCTGAGGGAAGGGCCCCCGCGACATCGGCCAGGCCACCGGTCTTTGCAAAGGGTACGACCTCAGATGCGGTGTAGAGGATCCGCACTAGTGCACAATCTCCACTTCGCGCAGAAACTTTGCGGCCTCTTCAGGAGGGGTTGGATTGATGTAAAACCCTGTGCCTCGTTCAAAACCCGCGACATTGGTGAGTCGCGGCATGATCTCCAGGTGCCAGTGATAATAATCATCATCCTGGTATTTGCTGTTGACCGGAGAGCTGTGAATAAGAAAGTTGTAATCAGGATTATTTAAGGCCTTATCCTGACGTTTCAACGTCTCGCTCAGGATCCGGGAGAGGGCCTCAAATTCGTATTTCTGGGAGTCCTCAAAATAAGGGTCGTGGTTCTTGGGTAGGATTGCGGTCTCAAAAGGAAACCGAGCCGCATAGGGGGTGATGCAGACATAATGGTCATTTTCGCTCACGAGGCGAACCTTGGAGGAAAGTTCCTGCCGGACGATGTCGCAGAAGATGCATCGCTCCTTATAGTTATAGTATTCCTTCGCCCCCTGGAGCTCCTCGACCACGTTTCGAGGGACGATGGGAAGCGCGATGACCTGAGAGTGGGCATGCTCCAGGCTGGCCCCCGCACTCTCCCCATGGTTTTTAAAGATCAGGATGAATCGAAAACGCTTGTCTTTTTTAAGGTCCAGGACGCGATCCCGAAAGCTCCAGAGGACCTCCTCGATCTGCTTGTCCGTCATGGTGGAGAGGGTCTGCTTGTGATCGGGTGTTTCAATGACCACCTCATGGGCCCCCACTCCATTCATCTTGTCGTAGATCCCCTCCCCCTCCCGGTTGAGGCCTCCCTCAATGCGGAGGGCCGGAAATTTATTGGGCACCACCCGGACATGCCAGCCCGAAGTATTCGGTTTGCCATCCGTACGATAGGCCATGATCTCGGGCGGGGTCTTGTCCTCATTGCCGGGGCAAAAGGGGCAGAACCGATGTTCAACAACTGGCGCGGCCGTCACGTTACGATACTCGTTGGGCCGTTTGCTCCGTTCGGTGGCGATAATTACCCAACGGCCAATCACCGGGTCTTTTCGCAATTCAGGCATGGCAGATGAAGTAACCTCCTCTATATGATTATAAGCTTCTAGAATTGCTTCTTTTTTCTACTTCTTTATTATAAGACATTTGTATCTATAGAGCAAACTTCAGGAGTCACGGTCACGTCAAATCCGCAA
>DATECO010000070.1:0-2746 GCA_035286865.1 Nitrospiria bacterium
CATCACCATTGCCTCACTGCGGCGCCACATCGGGATCGTGAGCCAGGAGATCGTCCTGTTCGATGATACGGTGCGTAATAATATTGCCTACGGACTGCAGGAGGTGACCCTGGAAGAAATTGTGGCAGCCGCACAAGCTGCCTATGCCCATCAGTTTATTATGAAAATGACCCATGGGTATGATGCTGTCATCGGTGAACAGGGGGTTAAGCTTTCGGTCGGTGAGCGTCAGCGCCTGGCCATTGCGCGTGCCCTGCTTAGAAACCCTCCCATCTTGATCCTGGACGAGGCCACCTCAGCGTTAGACCCCGAGTCAGAAACCATTGTTCAGAAGGCCCTTCACAATCTCATGAAAGGCCGAACGACCTTTGTGATTGCGCACCGCCTGTCCACCATCGAGCAGGTCACCAGGATCATTGTCTTGAGCAAAGGGAGTATTGTAGAGGTGGGAAGGCACGAGGAGTTGCTTAAAAATAACGGGATATACAGCCGGTTCTACCAGAGGCAATTTGCGGCTCGGGAGCGCCATGTGGGCTGATCGCTTGCAGAAGCAGGAGACCAGACTGGGAGGGGGAGTAGCAATTTTTCTATACAATTTAGCGATCTTGCTAATCTTACCGGTGGCCGTGGCCTATTTGGCTGTGCAGTTATTGGTGCATAGGCGGTACCGGGAAAGCCTATTGCCACGCCTTGGCTTTTTATCCCGGTCTTTGGGGGAGAATAAGCGAGCGGCAGACTTGGCCTGCACGAGCGCGGGGGCCCGGGGGGCATCGGAGGACCCTGATCTATCTTCGCCGCACGGGACCCCCGAGACAAATAGTCAGGGCCCTGTCCTCTGGATTCATGCTGTGTCAGTCGGGGAGGTCGTTGCGGTCACCCCTCTCGTGAGAAGGTTGCGACAGTGCTTTCCCAAGGGGAGATTGGTGGTCTCCACGATTACTGAGACCGGCCAAGCCACTGCGCGTCAAAAAATCCCTGAGGCAGATGAGTTCATCTATTTTCCGTTCGATCTGCGGTGGATTGTGGGGAAGGTTATTCGAGTGATCAGACCTTCCCTTTTTGTCTTTCTTGAGACTGAGATCTGGCCTAATTTTCTCTATGCCCTGGCCCAAAAAGGTATCCCTTCGGTAATGGTGAATGGGCGTATCTCAAGCCGGTCCTACAAGGGCTACAGGCTGGTGGCCCCATTTTTTCGAAAGGTGCTGGAAGGGGTGCGTCTCTTCTCTGTTCAGACCGATCTGGATCGGCAGCGGCTCATTGCCTTGGGGGTGGATCCCAGTAAGGTGGTGAAGACTGGGAACATGAAGTATGATCAGGCGACCCTAGAGATATCCGGAGATTTGATTGAGATTCGAAAAGGGCTGAGGCTACCGACCTCCTGCGATCTCATCCTGGCAGGGAGTACGCATGAAGGAGAGGAGGAGGCGATGGCCTCTTGTTACCGCAGTCTGTCCAAGAAATATCCGGGTGTACGTCTGCTCCTGGCACCACGCCATCTGGATCGGATAGAGAGGATCGAGGGACTCCTGCAGCGCCAGGGGCTTAAGGTGGTTAGAAGGACGAAGATCGATTCCTGTGGGTTTTCAGTGCTCCCATCCGATACCGTGATTCTGCTAGATACCCTCGGCGAATTGCAACGGCTGTATTCAATGGCAAGCCTGGTATTCGTTGGGGGAAGCCTCGTCCCAATCGGGGGCCATAATGTGCTGGAGCCGGCTGCTCTCGCCAGGCCAATCCTGTTTGGACCCCACATGGAAACCTACCGTGAGATTGCGCGATTGCTGGTTGAGAGACAAGGGGCATGCCAGGTTGCCGATACTGATGAGCTACTTGATCAGATGGACCGACTGCTTGCCAATCCGGATCAATCTACCAGGATGGGCATGCAGGCGAGAGAGGTGGTGCTAGAACAGCAGGGGGTCGTAGAGAAAAATCTCACGCTCCTGCGTGGAATTCTAGGGGATTGAATGCGTAAGCTATTGGATGAGATAGAGCCGATTGGGCTAAGGCGGATTATGATCAAGCCTCTCCTGGGGTTTCTAACGCTCTTGTCTTTTCTATACGGGGGCATTTGCTGGCTTCGCCTGTTTCTTTACCGTTCAGGGCTGCTCAAGACCCGGCGGCTTAAAACTCTTGTTATCAGTATTGGCAATCTCACTGTAGGAGGTACCGGTAAGACTCCCCTGGTCATTGCCATGGCCGAATATCTGTGCAGGATGGGGCTAAAGGTGGGTGTCTTGAGCCGGGGCTACAAGGGCCAAAGGAAAGAGGACTTACAGTGGGTCAGCGACGGAGAGCAATTATTGGCCAGACCCCTGGAGGTGGGCGAAGAGCCCTATCTGATCGCGTGGCGGTTGAAAGAGGTCCCTGTCGTGGTGGGGAGGGATCGCTATCGAGCTGGCCAATACCTTCTTGAGCGTTTTAACCTGGATGTGATTCTCCTGGATGATGGATTTCAACACCTGGGGTTACATCGGGACATTGACCTTCTGGTGATTGACGGGACACTCCCCTTCGGACCGCCCCGGGCCAGGGGCCGCCTACTTCCCCGGGGAATTCTGAGGGAACCCTTAGGTGGAATGCGCCGTGCCTCTGCTATTTTGGTCAGCCGGATGGAACAGAGCGATCAGTGGCCTGAAATTACCCGGCAGATCCGGGGTTACCACCCCCAGGTCCCTGTGTTTCAGGTTTTTTTTCGGCCGACAGGGTTGATCGGTGTGGCGTCTAGCCAGGTGAGGGATGTGAC
>DATECO010000071.1:0-3261 GCA_035286865.1 Nitrospiria bacterium
TGGGAACAATCTTTGCGACCTGAGACTCTATACTCGACTCCGCATTATTGGGCCCCGTGCCGGTGGCTGCAACGGCATAATAGTTGGCCTGAAAATAGCTCACATCTACACCGGAACCCACCGGCGGGAGGCCGCTCGCCATGTATTCCACCCTTACATCGGCGTTATTGCTTCCAACTGGGACCAGATTTGTACCTGGTTTTGTACCTGTACCTGTACCACTGGGCCATGAGCCATTCCCAATAGTGCTAAAGATCGCGACGTCGGTCTCCGCATACTCGACGGTGGCATCCGCCGTGTTGAAGGCGGTCTCAGCGTTTCTGTAATTTCCTGCGATGCCAATCTCGGTGATCGAGGTCGAGATGGCAAACGCACCGAGAATGCTCAGTAGGAGAAGCATCCAGAGACTTAGGATCAGGATCACCCCTCGGTTATTGCCAGAATTAAAATTCCATGATTTGCTGACTATCGTCTGCATGATTCCTCCTATCTATTCCTCACCTTTGCCACGGACACCAGGGTTCGGGTCTTGGCGTTCCCGCCCATATAGGCCGTGGTGGTCACGGTCTGTCCGGTGAGGGTCACTCTGACCGCTCGAACCTGGCCCAAGACCGCGGGGGCATCCACTTCGGTGCCATCATCCAAGAGGTATCTGAACTGTAGGCCTGTCGCTGTATTTGCAATGTTGTTGGCAATTATCTGACCATTCACTGCGAGGCAGTTCTGGCCAGCAGGGCAGGGAGCAGCCGTTGTGACTGAAAAGTTGATGGTGTTGGGGGGAAGGGCGGACCCACTCTCCACAATCATATCCCCCCGGGTAATCGTGCCTGTCCCCCCTGCATCGGCCCTGAGGGTGAGACAGGGGGCAGCAACCGCCCCACAAGCCCCGGGGGCTGGAGTCACTGCCGTCACGGTGAATGTATTAGAAACAGCCTGGACACTTCCCTGTGTCCCGATGATCGTGACCACCGCCGTATTCACATCATTAGCCTCAAACCCTCCAAGGTCGCTCACAGTAAGGTCAATGGTTTGATTCCCGGCCAAGGTCACGTCCTGAGTCGGGGTCGTGATCCTTGCCGACACAGAGGATGCAGTGGCGGTGTTGAGCGTAATGCCATCCGTCCCATTGGGGCCAGTATCGTTGACAACGTTGGCAATGGGATCTCCAGACGGAATGAGAAACCCCGCCATGCTGATGTCGTGGGTGATACGGTCCACGGCCACACGGAGGTTCTGCTGCACTTCGGCTACTTCTTCCTCCGTGTAGGCTGCTTTGGTATGGGTCTGATACATGGAAAATACAGCGGCCATTGTCAGACCGAACATAGCCACCACAATCAGCATTTCGGTTAGTGAAAAGCCAGCAACATTCTGAGGATAGTGATATCTATGCGTGTTCATTATAGTGACCTCTTATAACTGGTGAGGGTCATCGTCCGCCCCCCCCCGGTGACAGTCATCACCACCTGTGCGACACCCGTGACGGGGGTATTCGGGGTCATGGTGTAGGATGCGTTGTAGGTCACCCCCTGAACGATACGGGTGTCGTAAGGGACATTACTCGCCGCGGCGTCAAAAATGGGGTCTGAGTCGGCTCTGGCCAAAAGATCTTCAATGGCCCCATGAGCCACAGCAGTGATCACCGTCACTCGCTCAGCAAGGGAATTAGATCTGATTGCATTGGCCTGCATACTGGCCACAGCCAGTAGACCGATCGCCAATATGACGATCGCGATTAGCAGTTCTAGGAGAGTAAAGCCTCTATCAAATTGTCTTCGATTTTTATCCATCGGTATCCTCACGACCCCCCCTAGAATGCAATGGCTATGCCAGCGGATAGAGGAGACCTCCCTGTGTCCAGAAACACTTATTTTAGAATGAGTTAGAATAAAAGAGCAGGGATGGGTGATGGGGTTTAGAAATTTAAAGGATGGGTAAACCGGGGGCATTGTGTAATGCATTACATAACGACTTAATCAATCTCATGCCAGGTTCCCTTCAGTGGAATTACACGGGGAGGGTTGTCCATTTGCACCAGTTGCACAACAACGGTTTTCTCCACCCCGGCATCTGTTCTGGCGGTGCTTTCCAAGGTCCCTATGGCTCCAGGGACAGAGGGAGCATAGATTTTGAGTGCGACACTCTCCCCGGTGCGGTCTAGCGCATCCCAAACCTCATTCCAAAGGGAGTCTCTGGATTCTTGATCGCAGAGTATACAAAGTTGGAGGTCGGGGGAGATGCGACTCCCGGAAAACTGGCTAACACCCGCTCCATTGATAAAAGAGGCTAGCCCATCTTGAAGAGGGAATCTGGGCTTAAGAAAATCCCGGGCGGATAAAGGGGCAACATCCGGGTGTCCAAACCAGTAGACCATCAGGTGGATGCCGGCCTCGGCCAGATAAAGGGCCGCCGTCTCGTGCTGCTGATAAAAGGCGGTCTTCAGCTCAATCCCTGCACTGTTTAAGGCCAGGGCTCCCAGAAACGTCAGAAGAAGGATCGCAAATAGACAGGCCAGCAGGGCGGCACCGCGTCTGCTTTGCATCCTGAGACTGCTGTAAAAGTCCATCTGCTGCGTTCTCGCTCCTCGGCCTCCTCGACGTACTTCACTACTTACGCCTGCGTCGTCCTCGGAGTTGCGGCCTTGCATCTGAAACTTTTTCAGTAGTCTCAATTTCATTGATTCCTCAATGTCACAGAGAGACCCACTGCAAGGACATGATCTGAAGCATGCAGATCCCTACCTTTTAAGGTAAGTTGGGCCACGACACGGTTTCCAAGATCCCTAAAGACTACATCTTCAACGCCATCCGCCAGTACATCCGTCCCCCCGTCCAGCCTTCGCATCAGCCGTCTATTTTCGGGGTCGAGAAAGTAATGCAATGCGTTGACCACATGAATGGGACTGCCTGGAGGGAAAGGCCTCCTGATCGAATCGCCCGGGGCCAGACGGATCCGCCCGGAGATCCCGCTGGAAATTAACTTGTGACACTCGACGTCGATAGCCGCCAGAGGCTCTTGTGGTCCGCCTGAGGCGGAGGACAGGCGATAGATGTAAATTGTATCGTTCCGTTCAAATGCTTGACCTTTGCTCACGATGAGGCGATTGTCCAGTATATTGCGATCGTCCGGGATAAAGAGTTCTATGTCACCCGGCAGGGCTTCTCTGCTCAGATGGGTCTCGACCCCATGTAAATTTGAAAGCAAGCGGAGGGAATGCTCATTCACTAACTCGTGTGACCGCGATGAGGTCCAAGGGTGACA
>DATECO010000072.1:0-3334 GCA_035286865.1 Nitrospiria bacterium
CGCGACTGGCACCCGTTAAATCACTGTTCTTTTAAGCCCCAGGGCGGCCCCTGGCCTATCCACTGTGTACAGGGGACACCAGGGGCCCAGTTCCATGCCTACCTCGCCCTCCCCAAAAACACCGTGATCATTTCCTCGGCCTATGACCCTCGAACGGAGGCATACTCGGGATTTGATGGGACGGATCTGGCCTCGCGACTTACCAAACAGGGGATACAGCAGATCCTCGTCGGTGGGTTGGCCACAGAGTACTGTGTGAAAAGCACCGTCCTGGATGGCCTCAAGGCCGGATTTAAGGTGTATTTTCTTTCCGATGCCTCTCGCGCAATCAATGCGAAGCCAGAAGACGAAAAGAAGGCGGTTGAAAAGATGGTTGCCGCGGGCGCTCGCTCCCTGACCCTTGATGAGATCCTACCGAGACTGGCCTCTAAATAAAAAAATGCCGAGGGGCGGAATCGAACCGTCGACACAAGGCTTTTCAGGCCTCTGCTCTACCGACTGAGCTACCTCGGCGTGAGGCTAAAAAATACCAAACCTCCCCCTCAATGTCAATCTTTTTTATCCCCACAGTTTGTGATATAGTGTGCCCTAGAAATTCATTAGACATACTATAAAAATTTTGACATACGTTCTAAAAACATTTATAATTTAAAGGTTTAATCTAAACCTTTGGAGGAGGAGTTGCAGGGTCATATCCGAAATTTTTCCATCATTGCACACATCGATCACGGAAAGTCTACGCTGGCGGACAGGCTTCTCGAGCACACCGGTGCGGTTGAGGCGAGGGATTTTCGGGAGCAGATGCTGGACAGTATGGATCTGGAGCGGGAACGGGGAATTACCATCAAGGCCCACGCAGTAAAGCTGAATTACCGTGCAAAGAACGGTCAGCCATACACATTTAACCTGATTGACACCCCAGGCCATGTGGACTTCACCTATGAGGTTTCACGCAGCCTGGCTGCTTGTGAAGGGGCGGTTCTGGTCGTGGATGCCTCCCAAGGGGTAGAGGCCCAGACCATTGCGAATGCCCACCTGGCCCGGGAAAATCGGCTGGTTCTGATTCCGGTGATCAACAAGATCGATCTGCCCAGCGCAGATGTAGAGAGGACCAAGATGCAGATCCAGGAAATCCTCGGATTGGAAGGGGCACAGGCGATCCTGACCAGTGCAAAGGAGGGGATAGGGACACAAGAGGTCCTCGAGGCAATTCTGCAGCGGATCCCGCCGCCCAGCGGTGATCCGGACCAGCCACTCAAGGCCCTGGTTTTTGACTCGTGGTTTGATTCCTACCAGGGGGTGGTTGTCTTAACCCGCCTCATGGAGGGGAGGGTCAAGGTGGGGACCCGGGTCAAGTTGATGTCCAATAACCATACTTATGAAGTCACCGGGATAGGGGTCTTTACCCCAAAAAAGCAGGCGGTCGAGTCGCTTTCCGCTGGTGAGGTGGGTTATCTGACGTCCGGAATTAAAAAAATGGGAGAGGTCAAGATCGGGGATACACTGACGGAGGCTGAGCGGCCGGCCAAACAACCGCTTCCAGGATACCGGGAGGTCAAGCCAATGGTCTTCTGTGGTCTCTATTCGATTCACAGCGCCGATTTTGAGGACCTGCGGGATTCCCTGGAAAAGCTTAAGCTCAATGACTCTTCCTTTAGTTACGAGGCTGAGAGTTCTCTGGCCCTGGGTTTCGGGTTTCGATGTGGTTTTCTTGGGCTATTACATATGGAGATCATTCGGGAGCGACTGGAGCGTGAATATCACCTCGAGCTGCTCAGCACTGCCCCCACCGTGGTGTACCGGGTCACCGTTAAAGGAGTGGTCCTGTCCATCGAGAATCCGGCCAAGCTGCCACCTCCTCAGTCCATTGAAAAGATTGAGGAGCCCTATATCTTGGCCACTCTTCTGACCCCTGAGCATTACTTGGGAAATCTATTGCATCTGTGCGAGGACCGCAGGGGGATCCAGCGGGACCTCAAATATCTCGACCCGGAGCGGGTGATGGTCACTTACGAGCTCCCTTTTAATGAAATCCTGCTGGATTTTTACGATCGACTCAAGTCGCTCAGCAAGGGCTATGCCTCATTGGATTATGAGTTTCTGGGTTTTCGAGAATCCAACCTGGTCAAGGTGGATATCCTGCTAAATGGGGAGACGGTTGATGCCCTGTCCTTTATCATCCACCGGGATAAAGCCTATGTCAGGGCACGCCTAATGGTAGAGAAGATGCGAGACCTAATCCCCCGACAGCTCTTTGAAGTGGCCATCCAGGCGGCAATCGGCAATAAGGTGATCGCCAGGGAGACGGTGAAGTCCTTACGAAAGAATGTAACAGCCAAATGCTATGGCGGCGACATTACACGAAAGAGGAAGTTATGGGAGAAGCAGAAGGAAGGAAAGAAGCGGATGAAACAGGTGGGACGGGTGGAGATCCCGCAGGAGGCCTTTCTCGCCATCTTAAAGGTAGATCAGTAACGCTACCTGTGGTGAAAAAGAAATCCACGCTTCGCGAGTATGCCGAGGCACTGCTCATCGCGGTGGTCTTGGCCCTTTTTATCAGGACCTTTATCGTGCAGGCCTTTAAGATCCCTTCCGGCTCCATGATCGAGACCTTGACGATCGGGGATCACATCCTGGTCAACAAGTTTATCTATGGGATCAAGATTCCGTTCACCGATGAGATCCTGATTCCGGTGAGCAGGCCCAAGCGCGGGGACATTATCGTCTTTAAGTATCCTCTGGATGAGAGTAAAGATTTCATCAAGCGAGTGATCGGGGAACCGGGGGACATGGTGGAGGTTCGTGGCAAGCAGGTCTATGTTAATCACCAGGCCCTGGACGAACCCTATGCGATCCATAGTGATCCGATGGTCTACCTTCAGGATTCACAACCACGAGATAATTTTGGCCCCGTCACAGTCCCTCAGGATTCATATTTTGCCATGGGGGATAACCGTGATCATAGTATGGATAGTCGGTACTGGGGGTTTGTGAAGCTCAACAAGATCAAGGGTAGGGCCTTTATGATCTACTGGTCCTGGGACAAGGGTCGCTACTGGGTGCGATGGGAGCGAATTGCCCATGGTATTCACTGAGGGAGTGAACAGGAAAGAGTGAGCAGTCATCAGTGGGCAGTGAGCAGTGAAGAGTGAACAGTGAGCAGGAATGAGGATTGCCCTGCTCACTGTTGACTGATCACTGTTCACTGAAGGACAGAAACATGAGCCGTTTACTTAGCTATCTAGATAAGTTTCCACAAGCCAAGGTACTGGTGGTGGGCGATCTTATGGTGGACCACTATATCTGGGGAAATGTCAGCCGGATATCGCCTGAG
>DATECO010000073.1:0-3252 GCA_035286865.1 Nitrospiria bacterium
CAACGTGGACCGCGGGGTCACCCAATTACCCGAAGAAGTCTCCTTTGAAGAAGCCACATTTATTGAACCGTTGGCCTGTGTCCTCCGCGGACAGCAATTGGCCAGGGTACAGCCGGGGCTGCGGGTTCTCGTGATCGGCAGCGGCATCGCGGGACTGCTGCATATCCAACTGGCCCGCGCGACGGGGGCGGGACGAATCGTGGCAACGGATATCTCGGACTACCGCCTGAAGGCGGCACGGGAGTTTGGCGCCGACGAGACTCTTCACGCCGCAGAGGACGTGCCGGCACGCCTGCGTCAGGTCAATGAGGGTCGTCTAGCTGACGTCGTTATCATCTCCACAGGGGCTCTTCCGGCCATCCGACAGGGGCTTCAGTCTGTGGACCGGGGAGGAACGGTGCTTTTCTTTGCACCTGCCCAACCGGGGGATACCTTCCCGGTACCGGTGAACGACCTGTTCTGGCGTAATGAGATCACGCTCACATCCTCTTATGCCAGCGCCCCTTCGGATCACGCCACAGCGCTGGAACTCATCCGGACCCGGCGGGTCCGGGTGCGCGAGATGATCACTCACCGCCTAAGTCTGGCGGAAACAGGGACGGGCTTCAGACTGGTTAGCGAGGCCAGGGAATCCATCAAGGTGATTATTGAACCTCAACGATAGTTTGAAAGGAGGGGTACCGAAATGGACTGGGGAATGAAAAACAGGTTGGCACAATTTATCAAACCGGCCACTGGACGCACGGTGATGCTGGCAGTGGACCATGGCTATTTCCTGGGACCCACCAGCCGGCTAGAAGAACCACGCAAGACGATCGCACCCCTTCTCCCTTACGCGGACTCGCTGATGCTGACACGGGGGGTTTTGCGAACTTCCGTAGATGCCCACAGCACCACGCCCATTGTCCTCCGGGTGTCCGGGGGGACCAGCGTCATCGGAAAGAACCTGGCTCACGAAGGGATCACCACCTCCATGAAGGAGGCGATTCGCCTCAATGTGGCCGCGGTGGCCCTCTCGATCTTTATAGGCACGGAATATGAGCATGACACCCTTTTGAGCCTGTCCCAGCTGGTGAACGAAGGCGAGGAGTACGGGATCCCAGTCCTGGCCGTCACCGCGGTGGGCAAGGAGCTGGAGAAACGGGATGCCCGCTATCTGGCCCTCTGCTGCCGCATTGCAGCAGAACTGGGCGCCCATATAGTCAAGACCTACTATTGTGATGACTTCGAGAAGGTGGTCACCGCCTGCCCTGTTCCGGTGGTCATCGCGGGCGGACCCAAACTGAATTCCGAGCTGGAGGCCCTGACGCTCGCCCAGGATGCTATTCAAAGGGGCGCCATTGGCGTGGATATGGGGAGAAATATCTGGCAATCGGATTTCCCCGTACCCATGATCCAGGCGGTCCGTAAGATTGTCCATGAAAACGCCTGGGCCAAAGAGGCCTATGATCTTTTCTGCGATTTGAAGGCTGCGGAACAAAAACAGAAGAAACCCTTGGCATCATGACCTGCCTGCCCCCGCCTGCCGGACGGGCAGGGGCAGGCAGGTCAGACCACAGACTTTTCATTGCCTCTCCTTCACCTCTGGCGGATGGGAGACAGACACCCGATACTTTTCGAGGCATTCGGGGCTACAAAAATAATGGGTGCTGCCTCGCACCCGGCCCTCTATCGCCTTCGCCTTCGGGATGTAGACACCGCAGGCCGGGTCCCGGATCATCTCACCACCCTCGAAAGGCCTGGTCAGCGAGCCTGCCTTTCTTTTGACCGAAGACGAAAATACCAGCCACATCAAACTCTTGATGACGATATATGCCGCCGCGGCCAGGCTGATAAAAAACAGTAGACGAGACATAATCACCTTAATTCTTGCTCTTTGTGGGGGCGGGGTGGTCCGCCTGGGGCCGATTGAGCTCCTCTATTTTCTTCTTGAGTTCCGGGGCATAGGCCAGATCGGGATGGGTCGCGATCAGCTTCTCCCATGTCTCGATGGCCCCTTTAGGATTGTGCTTATCATTTAAAAGAAGGACACCGAGGTTATACAAGGCGGTCTCATACTTTGAATCAATGGATAGCACCTGGTTAAGCTCCTTCAAGGCCAGTTCCACCTCTCCCAAGTTCCTGTAGGAGCTCGCCAAGTCGGTACGTACTGAAATGTTCATAGGGTTAATCTCCAGGACACGTATGTATAGCTCCCTGGCCTTGTCAAAACGCTGGATATCAAAGTTGGCATTGCCCAGGGCGATGAGCGCATCCAGGTCTTTGGGATTGGCCTCCAGCCTTTCTTTATAAAGATTGATCTGCTCCATCACACGGCTTGCAGGGTGCTGTGTCATCTCCCCGCCCAGACCGGGATGGGTGCCGGCACCGAGGGGAGCCGCGATGGGTGGGGGCTCTGCTTTTGGGCCGCTTTGACCGCCAGCCTGGGTCGGCGAACTACCACTCCCAGGGTTTTTTTCACAGCCCACAAGAGGCCACGCAATGATGATTAGGGCGATAAAGACTTGTTTTAACATTAATGACCTTTTCACAAACTGCATTTTAGCCTTCTAAATAAAGAAGTGTCAAGGAATGGTGTGAGGGGTGGACAGGGCCTTCTTCAGATACTGGCCGGTGTAGGAGCGGGGGTGCCGGCAGATTTCTTCCGGGGTACCCGTGACGATGACCTCCCCGCCCCGGTCGCCTCCCTCGGGACCCAGGTCGATAATCCAGTCCGCATTCTTGACCACATCTAAGTTGTGCTCGATCACCACCACGGTGTTGCCCGCATCCACCAGGCGATTTAATACATCCAGAAGTTTTTGGATATCGGCAAAGTGGAGCCCCGTGGTGGGCTCATCCAGGATGTAGAGGGTGCGGCCGGTGGCACGTTTAGACAATTCCTTGGAGAGTTTGACCCGCTGGGCCTCCCCGCCTGAAAGGGTCGTGGCCGATTGGCCCAGGTGGATATAGCCCAGTCCGACATCCCGGAGGGTCACCAGTTTGCTCCTGATGTGGGGGATGTGCTCAAAAAAAGTGAAGGCCTGCTCCACGGTCATGTCCAGGACATCCGCGATGTTTTTGTCTTTGTACTTCACCTCCAATGTCTCACGGCTGTATCGCTTGCCCTTACACACCTCGCAGGTGATGTACACATCAGGCAGAAAGTGCATCTCGATCTTAATTAACCCGTCCCCTTGACAGGCCTCACAGCGTCCTCCTTTCACATTGAAGCTATACCGGCCCGCCTTGTAGCCCCTCATCCTGGATTCC
>DATECO010000074.1:0-7244 GCA_035286865.1 Nitrospiria bacterium
TGTATGAAAGGCTGGAAGATGATCGCGGAATGGCTGCGGCCTGGTATCACCTCGCTTTTATCTATGAAGCCCTGGGGAATCTTGACCAGGCTGTGAAATTAATGGAAAAAGTGGTATCGATTGATGTAAAATATGGCCTGCCGAAATTAGCAGAGAACCGTCAATATCTGGAGCAGTGGAGGGAGAAGATGCAAGGGGCAGAGTCATGACATCAAAGCAGGACTGGCTAAGAGAGGTCAAGAACTCACTGGGTCAGAGAGGGATGTCTCTGCGAGAATACGATGCAGGAGATGGGTCGATTCAGTTCACATGGGAGGACGGCTATGCCCTGCACCTCGGGACTGATGGTATCTTGACCTGTTCCTTCAAGGTAGACATGGAGGAAATTCGCATGCTGGTTTCAGGCGACACCACAGAAGACCTCTCGGAGGATGAGCTGTGCCGTGTGGCACGGGAGGAGTTGCGGCCGATGGTGGATCGGTATCGACGAAGATTTATGCAGACAGGCTTTGAAGAAGGTGTCGAGTCCGATCGTGATCAGTACGCGATTGTCTTTACAAAATCTCTTGCCGGGATGACACCTCACGAGGCAAGCGAGGAATTGAAGAAATTATCCGTTTCAAGCGGGAGAGCCTCAGGAAGTTGAGGTAGGTGATATTTTGTTTGCGACGACAGAGGGAACGGAGAGATATCAGAAGCGGTTGGCAGGTGGGGTCCAAAGCGCCCATTTTCGTCGACTGGATGATCTCTACGTCTCCTCTATCGGTCTGGGGACATACCTGGGGAATTCTGACTCATCCACGGACCGGTTATATCAGCAGTCCATCATTCGGGCTGTTGAATTGGGGTGCAATGTGTTGGACACCGCCATCAACTATCGCTGTCAGCGCAGTGAACGTCTCATTGGGCAGGCCCTATCGTGGCTAGCCCGTGAGGGAAAGCTCCAGCGCAATGAGGTGATCGTGTCCACCAAGGGAGGGTTTCTACCTTATGACGAAGCGCCGCCGCCGGACGCCTGGGCTTTCATTCAGGAGAATTTTATCACCCCAGGGGTCTTTTCCCCCCAGGACATCGTGGCCGGATGCCATTGTATAACACCTCGGTATATTCAGAACCAACTGGACCAAAGCCTAAAAAATTTGGGATTGTCCTGCATCGATATCTATCACCTGCACAATCCCGAGACCCAACTCGAAGAAATCTCCCGGGAGGAGTTTGATCAGCGTATCCGTTTGGCATTTGAGGTATTGGAAGAAAGCGTAAGGTTAGGAAAGATCAGGATGTACGGCACAGCCACTTGGGAAGGCTATCGCCGTGCTCCAAGCATAAGGGGTTACCTTTCTCTTGAGAAAATGGTGGAACTGGCCCGGGAGGTAGGAGGGGAGGGTCATCATTTCAAGGTCATCCAGCTACCCTATAATCTCGCCATGCCCGAGGCCTTCGTGAGTAAGACCCAGCGAATCGGTGAATTGGAAATGAGTCTTCTGGAGGCAGCCAGGCATCTAGGCATTTATGTCATGGCATCCGCCTCGGTCAACCAGCGGCATCTGACCAAGGATCTTTCCCAACAGGTGAGGGAGGTCTTTCCGGGGCTGGAAACGGATGCCCAGCGGGCGATCCAGTTTGTCCGGTCCACCCCTGGGATGGGAACTGCCCTCGTGGGGATGAAACAGGTCGCACACGTCGAAGAGAACCTTAAAGTGGCCCGGATGCCCATGACTGATCAAGAGCAGGTCCTGAAACTATTTGCAAAATAACCAATCCGAGTTTCTGATGATTCCCACGCTCATCTACGACGCCCATTGCCGTCTGTGCGAATCGACCAAAGACTGGGTCGGGCGATGGGGAAAACATCGACAAATCCGGTTTCTTCATTATGAGGAACCGCAAGCCTATGCCTTACAGCCTGATCTCGCTGGGGTAGAATATCTGGATGCATTCCGTTTTATCGATAAGGAGGGTAGGGCTTGGGTGGGTGCGCAGGGCGTCCTTCAGCTACTGAGGGTTCTACCATTGGGTCGTCCCATTGCCTGGGTCCTCTGCTTCCCTGGAGCCTATCGACTGGCGGAGAGGGTGTATGGTTGGGTGGCCCGAAATCGCTACCGGATGTTTGGTCGGGTAAGATAATAGCTCAAAGCTCAAGGCTCAAAGCTGAAAGTAATAATCGGGTTAATTCACCTTTGAGCTTTGAGCATTCAGCTTTCAACTTCTTGGAGGCCATCATGCCAGAAACCTTAGAAAGTTTTAAAGCCAAATTTCCCCAGGTCTGGGCAGCTTATGAAGATCTCAAGAATGTATGTGATAAAGGGGGGCCGCTGGACAAAAAGACCATTGAGTTGATCAAGATTGGTATTTCCACCGTAATGGGCCGCGAGGGTGGGCTGGTTGCTCATATATCAAAGGCCAAGAAGGCGGGGGCACAGAAGAACGAGATCTACCATTCCATCCTGCTGGCCATGGGACTGGCAGGGTTTCCATCCACTCTGGCGGCTTTTGCCGTTGCCAAGAAACATCTTGAGGGCTGATCCTCTTTCCAAAATTGTAAAACATAGAACTATAAATTACAGATATCTCACCACCACTGCGTCAGCTTCAGTTGACAAGGGGTCAAACAAGGGGTCAAGTCTGCTCTTGGCTCATCTCTTCAGCGCTCCCCGAATTTGCTCATACCGCTGGGCACCTTCTCCCCTCCCACCTAGCTGCGCTTGCATCCGCCCGATCGCACTACTCACTGCTGAATAGCCCCCCACGCCAAATACGTTCGCAATCTCTTCCTGCTTCATCCGACACATCTTCCGACAGACATACATCGCCATGGCCCGGGCCTCATTGCGTTGCCCTCGCCGACTCTTCATCAATTCCTTTTCCTCAACCCCATACACCCGACTGACGACTTTAAGACACTCCTCCAGATCCACTCGCAGATAGGGCTTCGCTTCTGGTATCTCTCGAGGATCCACACGACTCTTCCGAATCCGTCCCTTGATCCATTCCATAAAATCCAGGGATCCCAGCACCGGTATTAAGCGCTTCTTGGCATAGAACTGTCTCACCGACTCTTCTACTTCAATGCGCATAAAGGCCAAAAAGGCTTTTCGCTTATCCCTCCCGGAAAAACACCCTAAGAGCTGATCTGCCTGCAGCCACTTCGGCCGATCCTCCGTCCCCACTAAGTACAAACGACAACTGCTCCATCGATAAACCTCTGGATCTCTGACTAAACCCGCTTGGACAGGATTGCGGTGAATGTACCTGGCCACCGCCAACAGGTACTTCTCGGCATCCACGACAATCGCTTTGTATCGCCCACGAAAGAGGGGCCCATCTCGCTTGTGCCGCCGATTGTATCGTTGGGTATACACGCTATCCAGATGCCGCATCACACGGGAAAGATTAGCTTCCGGGGTTTGCATGAAGAGATGATAGTGATTCCCTAAAAGACAGTAGGCCAGCACTCCAATTCCCCACATCTCGTGGCACTCGCCCAGCAAATTAAGAAAGCTCTGTCGGTCCACACGGTCTGTGAATACCGTTTGGGAGGCCAGCCCACGGTTCATGACATGATAGTAAGCCCCTGGATATTCGATCCGTAAAGGACGAGACATGGTCGGCACCTTATCACAAGAATCTAACTTGAGTCAAGAGCAGACTTGACCCCTAAAAGACCCCTAAAAAGACCCCTAAAGACCCCTAAAAAAGACCCCTAAAGTATGACCCCTAAAGTAGTGACTTGTTAGGCCCCAAACTTGACCAGCAAATCCGGTTCAAGCCGAGCTTGTGTCATAACTAGCTAGGTCCTTATTTAAGGATACAGTCTAATTATCATGCTCAGTTTTATAAGCATGTCAAGGCCAATAAACCTCCGCAATCAATGGTTCGGAGGGACCTCTCGATTCTATTGTACTGGACGATCAGAGCAGTGCTAATTTGCGGGTAGTTGACAGGCAGTTCATTGACTGGTATAAGTTAGAAAGTCATTTGGAACCTCTCCAGAACAGTACCACTGCAGACCTCACGTTTCTTTGGAATGCTTAATGATTCGATTCCGGTTTTTCTTTTCGGATTCCTCCTGGCTTGAATGGAATCCCAAGAAACACACGATGTACAGATCTATTCTGGTGCCTTTGATTAGGATCTATTTTCATCAAATATTCGAAGGTCGTCAATTGCTTTCCCATGATAAGGAGGGATAAGTCGAAGAATGAATGGATTAGGCGAACAGCAATTGAATTTCGTCAGCATTGAAGGGCTACTGGCTTACGGGGAGTCCCTAGCCAGATGCCCCCGCGTGGAAGGTATAGAGTCTCCCTTCATTCCCCTGTCTCCACTTGACCGTACAGGTCAGGCCAGAACAGCCAAAGAAAAACTTCGAGATTTAGTCATCCGCGCCCAATCTGGATTTCCAGATGCAGGGGCTTACAGGACTGAACGGGAATCCTTCATTAGAGAAATCTGTGGGGGCGATGAGCTGGTATTTTATGCAGCCTGGAACCAGCTCCTGGCAGAGGGTGGTCTTGCACCCTTACTGAAGGTACCGATTGGACGGGCTCAGAAACCCACCCATCGCCGCCCTGTGGCGATCGTACCCAGGGCCCATCTCACACCGCAGCTGCTTGAAGGCCGGATCGTGATTGACCTTGGTGATGACCGCTTCTGGCTCCTTCCACGGGATCTGACAGGACGAGCGCTGCTCTTCACCCTCCGGCACGGAGTGTCTCGTGTGGAGAGCAGCAAATATAGGGTGGGCCGCCGCTTAGCCAATGTCCTAGATTCAGAACATGGCCTTTCCAAGGTGGATGCAGTAGGAACAGCCCTGGCCCGGATGTTAGGTATTGTGGGGCGTCAGCTTGATTACTTAAAGGTCCCTAATTACCTGGATCCTCCAAATTTTAAACACCTTATAAGCCGGAGCCCCAATACCCGCCAATTATTTGAACGGGTCATTGCAGCGTTCGGATCCAACTTATCCCAGACCGCCGAGGCCGTTTTTGATCCAACCCTGGAGTCTCAGGATTTTGGCTGGGCAACCGGGATTGAAAAGGAGTTGGAAGCCGAGGAGGCCGCCCGTATATTCGGTTGCGATGTCAAAACGGTCAAGCGTCTCATCAAACATCCGCTTTATTGTTATCCCGGAGGCCATTCCTTTTATGACCTTTATATAGATGTAGTGGACGGGTTCCATCGAATTGCCCAATCCCATGAAGGTGGCGTGATTTGCCTCTACACCCACAGCTCAACCCTCAGGGCACTGATCATCTACCTGGATCCGAGGCCCTTTCACGAGGCATTCACTGAGTTCGGTGAGTACAAGGAAGGTCAGGATAACGTGGTGCTGCTGGCTTACGAGCATGGGCAGCTTTCGGGTTATTCGACGGCAATCGGGCTATCCGCCAGAGAGCGGGAAGTACGGGAAGCGTGGATCACCGTGGAACGGAATCGAGCAGACCGTGTGACTCTGCGCCCGCGGCAGGTCCGGCAGATCGTAGCACTGGTTTCGGGAGGAGACTTTGCGGGGGCCGGGGGGGCCTTAAAAGAGCTGAGAGTCACCGGAAACCGGCTCGGAATCACAGTCCACTTCGCCCGACATGGTTTCCTAGGTCTGGTGAATAACTGGATTGAGAAAGTAACGGAAAGGGAAACAAGAGGAATGGCAAATCACGCCAGCAGCCCGATTGGCAGCAGCCGCTTTGAGGAATTCAAAGACGAGCGGGTCCAGCAAATGGCTATGCGAAATCTTCAGCCTTACCTGGAAAACGGTGCACTGGTCGTGCTGGTGGGAGACGGCAGCCTTCGGGGGGCCAGAGCATTGTTTGAGGGTTTCGGGGCACAGGTGGTGGGCATCCCAGGCTCGATTGACAACAACATCAATGGGACCACTGCACTCGGATTCCACTCAGCAGTGGCCCTGGCCAACCAGTCTCTGGAGTCTCTGAAGGCTACCAGCGCAGCCATGGGCAGTATCTTTTTTGTGGAGATGATGGGTGCAGGATCTGGCCATCTCGCCCTGGCCTGTGCCTATCAAGCCCGCGCCGAGGGAGTTCTGGTCAATGAACATCCTGACCCCGATGAATACATCGATCATGTGATCCTGGGGACCCTAAAGCAAAGCCTGGGGGTACCGAATAAAAGCCATCTGTTTGTGGTGGCCGAAAAGACGCCCCACCGTTATCATCCTGATGGGGGTGTCCATGGGCTGAGTGAATACGTAGCCTGCACCATTGCCAAATGGCCACAGCTCCAGGTCAACCAGGGCCAGTATCCCCTCGCGGTGGCTACCAAGGCAACCATTCTGGGTCATACTTTGAGAGGGGCTCCTCCCATTCCGGAAGACAAAACGCTTGGGCAACACCTGGCCTATGAAGCGATTCGACGCCTTGTTGAAAGGCCGGAGTCCGTGGTGGGATGTTTTCTGGCCTGGAGGGGCATGGGATCGGTTGAGGCAATTCCGCTGCATGCAGTGGCCCCAAAACCCTTTGATTGGGAACTCTTTGCACAGATGCACGGCAGTGAATTGGACCCTTTCAGACCATCCTAGATGGGGTGATCTCTGTTGTTTGGCATAAGGAGGTTTTCATGCGTCGGACAAAGATTGTGTGCACCATTGGGCCGGCCAGTAACAGCTCTGAAGTCATCAGAGGCATGATCGAAGCTGGCATGGATGTAGCCAGAATCAATTTTTCCCACGGGACTCATGAAGAGCATGCTCAAATAGTCAAAGAAATCCGAAATATTGCTTCTGAACTGGATCGAAATATCGCAATCCTCTCAGTACACAGACAAGGGGTACAAGGGGTCATACAAGGGGTCAAGTCTGCTCTTGGCTCATCTCTTCAGCGCTCCCCGAATTTGCTCATACCGCTGGGCACCTTCTGCCCTCCCCCCTAGCTGCGCTTGCATCCGCCCGATCACACTACTCACGGCTGAATAGCCCCCCACGCCAAATACGTTCGCAATCTCTTCCTGCTTCATCCGACACATTTTCCGACAGACATACATCGCCATGGCCCGGGCCTCATTGCGCTGCCCTCGCTGACTCCTCATCAATTCCTTTTCCTCAACCCCATACACCCGACTGACGACTTTAAGACACTCCTCCAAATCCACTCGCAGATAGGGTTTTGCTTCGGGTATCTCTCGAGGATCCACCCGACTCTTCCGAATCCGTCCCTTGATCCATTCCCTAAAACCCAGGGATCCCAGCACCGGTATCCAGCGCTTCTTCGCATAGAACTGTCTCACCGACT
>DATECO010000075.1:0-11191 GCA_035286865.1 Nitrospiria bacterium
CCAGGCACGATCCATCTCGATCAAGGCATTCCGCTGCTGCTCCACGTTCACTGAGGGCGCGCATGAAGCAGTAAGGATGCCCACGACACCAAGGAACCAAACATACTGATGCATATCCCCTCCTTCCTGATTATTGGAACCTGCAACCACCTGTCCGTCGCCACAGGTCTGGAAGAGCGCTTAGGCCAGGAGCATCGCGGCTGGCACTACTTCCATTCCCAGATCTGCGCTCGAGTGTTCCCCTGGGCGTCTACTTCGTACTCAAAGATTCCGGCAACGCTGTTCAAGCGTGCCCACCTCGGTGAGGAGGTTTGATAGTAGACGGCGCCTCGATAACTCACGGCACCCTCTTTCTTGATCGTGCCCACGCCTTGGCCTATCCACGTCGCCAGATCCCCGTTCTTGCCCATGATGACACCCTGGCCCTCCCCGTACAGAGTTCCGTCTGGCCGCATGGCCGCACAGTACGTGCCCGTCTCTGTTTGTTCAACGCCCAGCAGCCTTCCCTTCGATTGGAAGGTTGTCTCCATCTTCGGACCGCCACTCGGGTTCGGGAGCACTCTCTGTGACGTCACCTTTCCTGACCCTTCGCCTATTTTTTCACCTTGCATATAAGTCCTCCTCCATTTTGTCTACTCAACTGCTGTGCGTGAAGAACGCCGATCCTATCCTGAAACATGTCCGCCCCAAAAACCGCCTGCTTCCCGTCCGCCCAACTACAATTAGACAGAACTGCCTAATACTCCAAACACTGCAAGCCGCTGCAGCCTATGCGGCCCGATAGGTGGAGATGGTGCCAGCGCCAGCCATATTTATAGCGCCTCCACCCGCGATTGTCAACGCTACATGCAGTCTTCCCCATCCTCCGTTTAAGTAAGGGCACGGGCCGGGGGTGGTGAGCCGGCCGTCGAGGGTGGGTAAGAGCCCAAAACCGCTTGACTTCTCAGCCCGCCTCAGCATATAACTAAAATAAGCGGATAGGGATTTACTGAAGCAGCAAAGGGTTTTCCGGAGATTTCTGTCCCGGAGCCATGTAGGGGCAGGATGTATCCTGCCCTAAATCAGGGCGCCATGCATGGCGCCCCTACAAACTCCACGGGCCCCCACTAATAAGCCACTTGGACAGAAATTGGAGGAAAGCCCCTTGCTGTTATATGAATATTAAAACATTTCCTAAGCAGAATAAAAGGATTTGCGCATGAAGATTCCCTCTGTGAAGGGTGTTAGGGATATTCTCCCAGCCTCCTTGGGTGGAGAAGCCGAGGCCTTTCAGTTTGTGGAGACCACCTGTAGAAGGTTGCTGGAAGAATTTGGGTTTTCCGAGATCAACATCCCGATCTTCGAATACACGGATCTATTCGCACGGGGTATCGGATCTTCCACGGATATCGTGGAAAAGGAGATGTACACTTTTGACGATCGAGACGGGAAGAAGATCAGCCTGCGTCCTGAGGCAACCGCCTCGGTGGTGAGGTCTTTGATTGAACACAACCTCATTACCACCTCGCCCGTGCTTAAACTCTACTATGTGGGCCCCATGTTCCGCCATGAACGACCTCAGGCCGGGCGATACCGGCAGTTTCATCAGATTGGGGTAGAGGTGTTTGGTTCTGCAAGCCCGATCATTGATGTTGAAATCGTCTCCCTGGTTCACTTGACTTTCCAGAGGCTGAAAATACCGGATCTGGAGTTACAGATTAACAGTCTGGGAGACCAACAATGCAGGCCTAACTATCGCAAGATCTTAAAACAGTTTCTCAAGGAAAAATTGGATCATCTCTGCGAAAACTGCAAAAAGCGTTTCGAGACCAATCCCTTGCGGGTGCTGGACTGTAAGGAAAAGGGCTGCCGTACAGCAACACGGGAAGCGCCGGTCAGCATCGATCATCTTTGCCAGGAATGCCTATCACATTTTATGGAGGTTAAAAACGGCCTCAATCAGCTTAAAATCCCGTTCAAGATCAATGAGCGACTGGTTCGAGGACTGGACTACTATGTACGGACCGCCTTCGAGATGGTTTCGCCCCACCTGGGTGCCCAGAATGCCGTCGCTGCCGGCGGAAGATATGATGGCTTGGTAGAAACCTTGGGCGGACCGGCCATCCCTGGGATTGGTTTTGCGATCGGGATGGAGCGCGTCGTGTCCCTTCTCGATAAATCAGGTATTAGCACTCCAAGTCCCCACCTCTTCGTTGCCACCTTAGGTCAGGAGGCAAAAGCGATGGCGGCCTCTGCTGTATTTCAGCTCCGCCAGAAAGGAATAAGGACAGAGACCGATTATGAAAACAGCAGTCTTAAAAGTCAGATGCGCCGGGCAGACAAGCTTGGGGCAAGATATGTTCTGATCATTGGGCCGGACGAGATCAAAAATGGCCGCGCCACCTTAAGAGACATGGTCAGGAAGGAACAAAAAGACCTGGATCTCTCTGCTTGGATAGAATCTCTGGTAAACCTTCTTTCAACCTCCTAATCAAGCCACCTGTCAAGCGATTCTCTGTATCCGTGCGCCGCTTAGGATTCGATAACGATTCCCCCTCCACCGGATGGTTTGGCCTGCAAAACCTAGGAGCCATTCCAGTGGGGTCAGCAAATCTCGTACGGGAACCAACCAGAGATACTGCTGGGTACTGGGATCCTTAATAGAGGTGTCATTATAATAGGCCGTCATGACAATGCGTGTGAATGACACAAAGATAAAAAAAGTGAGTCCTACTATCAAAAGCTCTGGGGAGGGCGTCATCGCGGCCTTTAGTGTAAAGCAATCGAACCCCTTTGACGAGATAGAATTTTCTTTAAGTATCCACGAGTTCCTTGAGCTCCTTGCCGGCCTTAAAGAAAGGTACACGTTTTGCCGGGACAGTGACCTTGGCACCTGTCTTTGGATTTCGGCCTTCCCTCAACCTGCGATGACGCAGTCTGAAACTACCAAATCCCCTGATCTCTATCTTGTCACCCTTGGCCAGGGCATCCTTGATGCTGCCGAAGACGGCATTGACCACAACCTCGGTCTGCCGCTTGGTGAGACCATTGACCTGTTCGGTGACTTTTTCGATCAATTCCGCCTTTGTCATAAGGCCCCCCCCTTCATTTTCCATTTTTCTTGCTCTCCGATCTCTCTCTAATCTCTTCGTGTCTGGACACTAAGGATCACAAAAACCCTTAATCTTAAAATGGAGGCGTGTCAAAAAGCCAGCAAGTACTGCAAGGAAATCGTCCCGCGCGATTGATTGAACGATTGGGCCAGAGATCCAAGCCACCGATTCCTGAGGAGCTCAAGGATTGAAAATCGCTTTCTGGTCTCCACGATTCTTGGTTTCCCTTTAATACCCACCATCTCAGCGGTCATCCGGATCGTATCTTGAAGACCCCCTAGGTCATCCACCAGACCCAATTCCATGGCCTGCCTCCCGGTAAAGATCCTCCCATCTGCAAGGCGCCGTACACGGCCGATCTCAAGTCCACGGGCCTCTGACACCGCCTCAATAAATTGATTATGGACATCATCCAGTACATTCTGGAGAATCTCCCTCTCCTCAGTCCCCATTCGTCTGAAGGGTGATCCAATATCCTTGTGGGTACCGCTTTTGACCACGATGCTTTCCACGCCGATCTTCTCAAGGAGACCGGCGACATTGGCCAGTTCCATGATCACCCCGATGCTACCCGTCAACGTCCCCGGATTGGCCACGATACGATCAGAGGCACTGGCAATATAATATCCCCCCGAGGCCGCGACCGTACCCATAGAGACCACCACCTTCTTTTTTGACTCCGCCCTGATCCTTTTAACCTCATCATAGATTTCCTGGGAAGGGACAACTGCCCCGCCGGGGCTATCGATCCTCAGCACGATGGCTTTAATCGAGGGATTTTCGTTGTAGTGCGTTATTTCTTCGAGCGTCTCTTTGGAATCCAGAATGATACCCTCTATTCGTACCAAGGCAATCCGTTCATCACCCAATGATCCCCTTTCGACCATAAAGGTGGCAAGATAAACGCTCAAAAATAAGAAAATCCCTACCGCCAAGAAAATCAAGAGGCCTGTGAGCAGGGGTTTCCTTCCCATGTTTCTATGCTCCGCTATTCCTCGGGAGGCCTTTCATCTTTGCTGGGTAATCGTCCGGGTTCTTTTCCCAACGCATGATCCTTCTTTACAGAGGACGTCGTGTGCTTCCGGACGCTTAGGGCTATCTTTCTTTCCGAGGGATCCACCCTGGTAATCTTCGCAGTCACCTCGTCATGGATCTTGAATATCTCTTCCATTTTGGTAGATGGATCAAGCCCCAATTCACTGACATGGATAAGACCCTCCACCCCATCTTCCAACTCGACAAATACCCCAAAGTCCGTCACCCTGACCACTTTCCCCTGAACCTGCTGACCCACTTTGTATTTCTCAGGAATCTCCTTTTCCCAAGGATCTGGGGTCAACTGCTTATAACCCAGGGAGATGCGCTCCTTTTCTCGGTCTATCTTGAGGACAATCGCTTCGACGTTCTGACCCTTCTTAAAGAGTTCCGAAGGATGGCTGATCCGCTTGGTCCAGGAGATGTCGGAGATATGGATCAATCCATCAATCCCCTCCTCTAGACCCACAAACACCCCAAAATCCGTGATACTCTTGACCTTGCCTTCGATCTTTGTTCCCACAGTGTATTTTTTCTCAACCACCTCCCAGGGATTATGGTCGATCTGCTTCATTCCCAGCGAGATTTTACGGCCCTTCCTGTCCACATTCAGGATAACGGCGTCAACCATACCTCCGACGGTCACCAGCTTCGAGGGGTGTTTCACATCGTGGGACCAGGACATCTCCGAGATATGGACTAAACCCTCAATCCCTGGCTCTAACTCCACGAAGGCCCCATAATCCGCGATGCTAACCACCTTACCTTTAATTCGGGATCCAGAACGGTACTTTTCTTCGACATTACTCCACGGATCCGGAGTCTTCTGTTTTAGCCCTAGGGACACACGGCCCACCTCACGATCGTATTTAAGAATCACCACCTCCGCCTTATCACCGATCATCAACACATCCGAGGGATGGCTGACCCGACCCCAGGACATATCCGTGATATGGAGGAGTCCATCAATTCCCCCAAGGTCAATGAAGGCCCCGTAATCGGTAATGTTTTTGACCGTCCCCTGGATAGTCTGGCCTTCCTGGAGATTGGCGAGAGCGGTCAGCTTCCTTTTATCACGGGACTCCTCAAGGACCACTCTGCGAGATACCACGATGTTACTCCGGCGGCGATTCATCTTGATCACTCTGACGGGAATCGTCTTGCCCACCAGTTGATCGAGATCCCTCACGGGGCGCAAATCTATCTGGGAGCCTGGAAGAAAGGCTTTGATCCCGATATCCACGATCATTCCCCCCTTGATCTTGGAGAGGACCTTACCCTCTACAATCTCACCTTTGTGGTGGATCCTCTCCAGCTGATCCCAGACCTTCATCCGGTCGGCTTTCTCCTTCGAGAGAATAATATTGCCTTCACTATCCTCCCGCTCCTCAAGATAAACCTGAAGCCGTTCACCCACCTTGAGCCCTTTTAACTCCCCTTCGGAGAACTCGCTGCGGGGAATGATGCCCTCCGATTTGTAGCCAATATCGACCATGATCCCATCCGCGCAGAGCGCAATCACAACCCCATTCACCAGACTGCCTTCCTGGAGATTCTTGAAGGACTCGGCGTATAACTGCTCAAGATTCTCTGTCGGTTCCGCCCCCGGAACCGAAACTTCTGGTTCACGACCAGTTTCACTCATTGACATCACTGATTATTTTTCCTCCTTTTCCGATTTCAATCCCACGTGTTGAACACAATTGTTTAAGCACAGGCATCCCCATTTTTGAGTTTCTGAATTCCAGCCATCGCCGCCTGGCTAATTTTTGTATAATACAATTTACCCCTCTTACCCCTCTCCGCTTCAGCGAACTGCATTGGATCCAGAGGCGGCCCAAATCTTATAATCACCGGATGAAATCTCAAGCGCTTCGACCGCTTCGGGAGGACTTCTCCAGTTCCCTCAATCAAGGCGGGGATAATCGGGACCTTCGCCTTTGCCGCTACCATCCCGATCCCAGGTTTAGGCTGTTGCAATAGCCCGTCCTCGCTTCTTCTTCCCTCTGGGTAAAAGACCACCAACCGCCCGGCCCTCAAACGCCTCACCGCCTCTTCAATGGCCAGCCGATCGATTCCCTCCCGCTTAATCGGGAACCCCCCAAGTCGCCGGAATAAGAAACTGACCACAGGATTTCTAAAAAGCTCGGCCTTACCCACGAAATCCGCTCTCCGTTCGAGGGCACAGCCCAGCAGGGGTATATCAAGATAGCTCATGTGATTGGCCGCTATAATAGCACCACCCCCTAGTGGAATATATTCACCTCCAACCACCTTCAATCGAAAACAGATTCTGGCCAGTGGGTAAATCAATAGATGCGCGATCGTGTAAAGCATGCTCAAATCATGCCCTTGCCCTTTTTCCAATTTCCCCCATCATTCTATCGACTACCTGCTCCAAGGTCAAGTGAGTAGTATCTATATAGATTGCACCCTCGGGCTTTTTGAGAGGCGCCAGGTCCCGCTGTATATCCCGATGATCCCTGAACTGGATTTCGTTGGAGACAGCCTCCAGGGCTGGTTCGGCCCCTCTTTGCCTCAACTCCTCATACCGACGCCACGCCCGGATCTCCATCGAGGCATCGAGGTAGAACTTCAGATGGGCATCCGGAAAGACCACACTGCCGATATCCCGCCCCTCGATGACCACTCTACCCTGTCCCCCCATCTGGCGCTGCAGGTCCAGGAGCCGCTCTCGGACTGGAGCCATCGCAGAAATCACTGAGGAGATACGGTCCAGAGTGGGGGTCTTGAGCTCGTCCGTGACATCCTTCTGCCCCACAAGGATCCTGGTTTGTCCATGCACATTTTGAATCGAGATTTCGATCCGCTGACATAGATCCCTGATGGCCTCAATATCTTCCGGGTCGATTCCTTCCTGTAAAACTTTCCACCCAATGGCACGGTATAGACCCCCAGTCTCTAGGTACAAATAACCTAAACGAGCCGCAAGGGATCTTGCGGCACTGCTTTTTCCAACCCCTGATGGCCCATCAATGGTAATAATAAAATTAAGGGAAGGATTGCGTTTGCTTTGCGTTTTCAAAAGAGAACCCCCAGTTTTTAATCGGCCTTCAGGGACTCCAGGAGAGGGTAGAACCCCGGAAACGAGGTCTCGATGCACTCCGTATTTTTCACCACCGTCTCACCCTTGGCCACAAGGCCTGCCACGGATAGGGCCATGGCAACGCGATGATCACCATGACTATCACAAACAGCGCCCTGCAAACGTCCTTTACCCACAATTCTCACCCCATCGGAAAATTCCTCGATCTGAGCGCCCATCTTGGTCAGCTCTTGCACCATGACCGAGATACGGTCACATTCTTTCACCCGGAGTTCTTTTGCATCCGTGATGATCGTCTCTCCGCTGGCCAGGGCCGCAGCCACACAGAGAATAGGAAATTCATCCAAAGCCCGGAGTGTGCGCTCTCCCTTAATCATGATGCCCTGCAAAGCAGTTGAATTAATGGTGAGATCAGCCACCGGCTCACCAGAGAACTCACGCTGATGCTCAACACGGATATCGGCCCCCATTTCCATCAGGATCTCCAAAACCCCGGTCCGGGTTGGATTCATCCCTACCCCTAAGATAACTACCTGGGAACCCTTCACCACGGATGCAGCCACAATAAAGAAGGCCGCAGAAGAAAGGTCTCCAGGGACCTGCACCTCCCGACCCTGTAGCACGGCCGGCCCTTTCACAGAGACGGCGAGGCCCTGTTCCTCCACCTCCACTCCAAGAAACCTCAGGAGTCGCTCAGTATGATCCCGTGACTTTGCTGGCTCATGAATGGTGGTCTTTCCATTGGCATAGAGACCGGCCAGAAGCAGGGCTGACTTGACCTGTGCGCTGGGAATCGGCATGTTGTAATGAATTGCACTCAACGGGCGCCCCAGGATGGCCACGGGGGCCAGTCCCCCACCCTCACGTCCGAAGATGAGGGCACCCATCTCCCTCAGGGGCTCGACCACCCGCCGCATAGGGCGCTGCCGAAGTGAGTTATCCCCAGTGAGGACCGAGAAGAATTCTTGACCCGCCAATAGTCCTGTCAGAAGCCTCAGCGCAGTACCAGAATTACCTAGATCGATCACATCCTTGGGTTCCATGAGTCCCTGGATTCCCACGCCAGAGATGTTTAAGGACTCCTTCTCCCGTCTTATCTCCACTCCGAGGCCTTGAAAGGCCGCAAGGGTGCGCAGGCAGTCCTGAGCGGACAGGAAACCATTCACTCTCGTTTCACCCTCTGAAATCGCGCCAAAAATGATGGCGCGGTGAGTAATGGATTTATCACCGGGGACCTGCATCTCTCCCTTCAGGGGCCTTGATTTTCCCATTGCTAAGCGTTCCATCTAGGAAATCCCCTCCCGGAGTTTCTTGGCCCTTTCAAACTCCAGATAGAGCCCCCTCCCATTGTGATTTCTGATGTATTCCTTAATCCGTTTCAGCACTGCCTCGTAGGCCTCGATCGTGGTCAAGATATTTTCTCCATTGAATAAACAGATATCCCGCCACATCTCCGGTGAGCTGGCAGCGATCCGGGTAAAATCCTTAAATCCACCTGCAGAAAAAGAAAGCAAGTCTGTATCCTGGTTCAGCAGGTCCATCGCCGTATTGACCAGGGCATAAGCGGCCATATGGGGAAGGTGGCTGACTGCCGCGAAGACCCGGTCGTGCTCCATGGGCTCCATCATCACCACCTCTGAACCCACCTCCCTCCAGAGGCGTTTCACCTTTTCCAGGGCCTGCGCATCCGTATGTGGAGTGGGTGTGAGGATACATCTTGCCCCCCTGAAGAGATCCATGGAAGCCGACTCAATTCCGGATTTCTCCTTTCCTGCAATGGGGTGTCCCCCGACATAAAAGACCGTTTTGGGGAGCATTTGTTCTATCTGACTGACGAGGCGGCCCTTGGTGCTCCCCACGTCAGTGACAATGCAGCCCAGGGGCAATTTGGAGGCCACCTGACGGAGGATAGGTTCAAACATTCCGACAGGGGTGGCCAGCACCACCAGATCTGCGCCTTCTACGCCCTCGGAAACCTCACAGGTGTAAGTATCGATCGCCCCACGCGTAACGGCCTGCTCAAGCTGATCGGTCTCCTGGCCAATTCCCAGAACCGCCCCCGCCAGCCCCCCTTTTTTGATCGCCAAGGCAAGGGATCCCCCGATGAGCCCTACACCAATAATCGTCACTTTCTGGAAATGTACTTTCATCTTCCCAAGGCTACTGAGTCGCCCTCTTCTGCCTCCGGTGAAATAACTGGCAATATCCTCATGCCCTCTGTCCAATTTCACCGAAAACCCGCCCCAGGGCCTCAACGAACTGTTTATTTTCCTCCGAAAGGCCAATGGTCACCCTGAGGTATTGACCCTCTATATACCGGACGATCACTCCCTCCTTGAGGAGCTTCTTGTAGACTTCCTGACCGGCCCTACCCACATTCACATAAACAAAATTGGCCTGTGTCGGAAAGTGATCAAGGCCCATTTCACGGAAGGCATTACACAGCATGGCCTTACCAGCCTCATTGATCTGTAGACTCCGCTGGATATGTTCATCATCCCTCAGGGCTGCCAGTGCGGCGACCTGGGCCAGCCGGTTCGTATTAAAAGGCTGTCTCACGCGATGGAGGGTGCCGGCGATCTCTTCTGTGGTGAGCCCATATCCAATCCGCAGTCCCGCCAGGCCATAGATCTTGGAGAAGGTCCGTAGGATCGCGACATTCTTCCCTTGCTGAAGGTACTGCAGACCCCTCGGGAAAAATCGATCGGTGACATATTCGTAATAGGCCTCATCAAAGACCGTGATCACATCCTCTGGAACCCGCTGCAAAAATTCATCCACCTCCTCCTGCCGCACAATGGTCCCGGTGGGATTGTTGGGATTACAGATAAAGATCAAACGGGTCCTTTTATTTAATCTGCCCGCCATATTCTTTAAATCATGAGAGCCGCGATGGAGCGGGACCACAACAGGTGTGCCGTGGGCCGCCTGCACAATGCTCTGGTACACCACGAACGTGAGATCGGCCATGATGGCCTCATCGCCCGCTTGTAGAAAGGCCCTCACGAGCAACTCGATGATTTCATTGGAACCATTGCCCAGGATAATCCCTGCAGGCCCTATCTTGAATCGGTCCGCGAGGGCCTCGCGCAGCTCGATCCCGCTACCTTCTGGATAGCGGTGGAGCCCTTTCAGTGCTTGCTGGATGGCCGCTATCGCCTTCCCTGAGGGACCCAGCGGATTTTCATTGGACGCCAGTTTAATCGCTTTCTGGATACCCAGTTCCCTTTCCAGTTCCTCGATGGGCTTTCCAGGCGAATAAGGGGTCAGACCTGCGATATCAGGACTGATCGGTAGTGTCATTTTTCGCTATTCGCTATTCGCTATTCGTTATTCGTTAAACGATAATCGTTTAACGATGTTAAATGTTAATCTTAAGTGAAAATGTATAATGGAACGTATAACGTGTAACGATTAACCAATAACGTCACCTAGCCGGAAGCAGGGTAGGACCCCAGCACTTTTAGAAACAGACACTGAGGCCTCAACTCCTCCAAGGCCGTCCGGACCTTGGCGTCTTCCTGGTGGCCCTCCAGGTCAACGTAAAAGATATACTCCCAGGCCTTTTTTTTGGATGGCCGGGATTCTATTTTCGTCAAATTGATCGCATGCACGGAAAAGGGTCGAAGCATATCATGGAGTCCCCCCACCCGATCCTTGATCGAGAACATGACGGAGGTCTTGTCCCTGCCGGTACAGGGTGGAGATTTTTGGGCAATCACCAAAAACCTCGTGAAATTATTGATATTGTCCTCGATCCGCCGTGTCACCACGTTCAGCCCATAGATCTTGGCCGCCGCCTCCGAGGCGATTGCGCCTATTGAGGGGTCTTCCATGCATAGCTCGGCCGCCTTTGCGGTACTGTAAGTTTCCAGCAGCGGTATGCCCGCCAGATTGTTATCCAGCCAGGTCTTGCACTGTGCGATGGCATGTGGATGGGAGTATATCTTCTTGATGTCATCCAGGCGACCTGTCCTGGATAACAGATGAAGGGATA
>DATECO010000076.1:0-7014 GCA_035286865.1 Nitrospiria bacterium
TTCACACGACCTGGAGATGAAAGGGACATAGGCCTTGAAGGGTCTCAAAATCCTGTCGGTTGGCTGTGATGACCATAGCCCCGATAGTTCTGGCGGTCAGGGCGATCAGGATATCATGGGAAAGGCCTATCATTTTCTTGATCTGTCCTTTCCCTCTGATCTTTCTGAGCGTGTTGTTGATTGTCTTTTCGGCAATGAGAAATTCTAGGGCCTGGTCAATAGCCTCAGACTCTGTTTTTACCCCCAGATATGTCTTGGCTTGATCAATCTTTTTCTGGTCTAATTTAAGGTGTTTGTGTCTAATCAGTCTCCCCATGATATTCCCTCCGCATGTACACAGAATTATAAAATATGTACATAGAAAGGTCAAGGATCTTGCTGCGACTTATCCGTATTGAATTTCGAGGCTCAGAGCGGTATAATGCCGTCAAAGAGGAAAAGGAAAGATGTTTACTGGGATTATAGAAGAGTTGGGGGTGGTCAAGCAGATTGACCGCCAGCAGTGCGTTCGGGTGACGATTTTGGCGAAGACCGTGCTAGAAGACCTGAAGATTGGGGACAGCATCACCGTGAATGGGGTCTGTCTGACGGTTGAAGGTTTTGATACCTCGGAGATTACTGTGGAGATCTCACCGGAGACGCTTGCGGTGACCAGCCTGGGAGTGGTGAAGGTCGGCGATGGGGTCAACCTAGAGCGGGCCATGCGCCTGAGCGATCGGCTAGGGGGGCACTTGGTCAGCGGTCATGTGGATGGTGTGGGCCACATCCGGGAGAGACGGCTGGAGGGGGATAGTTATGTCTTGTGTATCGAGAGCCCGCAGGAAGTGTTGAAGTACTGCGTGAAGAAGGGATCCATCGCAGTGGATGGCATCAGCCTGACCCTCAATGACGTAACGGAGAGGAATTTTACTGTGACGATCATCCCGCATACGGCCAAGGTGACCACATTAGGTCTGAAGGGAGTAGGGGATGGGGTTAATCTGGAAGTGGACGTGGTCGGAAAATATATCGAGCGCTTTCTCCGCCATGAAGAGCCTAAGCCCTCTGGAGGGAGGATAGATATTGAGTATTTAAGAAAACACAAGCTGCTTTAAATACCTTAATCGCTAACCATTAATCGTTATTCGTCAAACACTGTGAGCCAACAACGATTACCGAATAACAATTAACGAATAACGTTTTTATTTGTCTTCCGGGGGAATGATCCCGAAAAGGTCCATCTTGTATTTCAAGATACGGCGGCTGATTCCCAATAGATCGGCTGCGTGAGTCTGTATATACCGTGTTTTCTTTAGCGCCTCGATGATGATATCCCGTTCAAATTCTGTCACGGCATGCTCAAATGAGATTTTCCCTGATAGGGCCTGTTCCTTGAGGGTTGTGGACTTGATCTGCTTTCGGAAAAAGTCCGGGAGATCCTCTGAGTGGATCACGGAATTTGAACAGAGTGTCACCACCTGTTCGATGATATTCTGCAGTTCCCTCACATTTCCCGGCCAATCATAATTCATCATAAGCCCGACAGCCTCCGGGGAGATTTCCTTGGGGGGATGCCCCTCCTCTTCTGCTTTCTTGGTCAGAAAGTGATTGATCAGCAAGGGAAGATCCTCCTTTCGATCCCGCAAGGGGGGAAGGTGGATCGGGACGACATTGATCCGGTAGTACAGGTCTTCACGAAAGTTCCCCTGCTTAAGGGCTTCGTGAAGGTTCTTATTGGTAGCCGTGATGACCCGTACGTCCACCCGGATCATCCGGGTGCCCCCGACTCGTGTGAACTCCTTTTCCTGGAGGACTCTGAGAAGCTTGGCCTGGGTCGTATGGGAAAGGTCGGCCACCTCATCCATGAACAGGGTGCCATTGTCGGCTAGCTCAAACTGACCCATCTTGCGGACCTGGGCATCCGTAAATGCCCCTCGTTCATGCCCAAATAATTCGCTCTCAATGAGCGATTCCGGCAGTGCGGCACAGTTGATGGTAATGAAAGGCTTTTCCTTTCTGGAGCTGTTAAAGTGCAACGCCCTGGCCACGAGTTCCTTCCCGGTTCCACTCTCCCCGGTGATCAACACGCTGGTTCGAGTGTCTGCGATCTGTTCAATCTTGGCATAGACCTCCTGCATCTTCCGGCTTTTACCAATAATACTCTTGAAACTATAACGTCGGGTGATCTCGGATCGAAGAAACTTGACCTCCTGTTCAAGGTCCTTCGTGGTGATGGCCTTTTCGATGACCAACTTGAGTTCCTCGATATCAAACGGCTTGCTCAGATAATCTGTGGCGCCCAGCTTCATTGCCTCTACCGCAGTCTTCACCATCCGGGTTGCGGTGAGCATAATGATGGGGATCGTGGTGTCCAATTCACGGATCCGTTTTAGCACGGCAATGCCGTCCATCTCGGGGAGGATGATGTCTAGAAGGATGAGGTGAGGACCTTCGCGCTCAAAGAGTGTCAAGGCCTCTCTTGCAGTCTCGGCAAGCAGGATTTTGTATTGGTCCTTGAGGATAAATCTTAGCGATTCACGGACGCTGACCTCATCGTCCACGATCAGAATTCTTTTCATGACTGTGCCGCGACCGGTACTTTTCTACGCCGCTCAGGAAAATAAGAGGACCGGATGGATAGGCGCCGCTCTCTGACGCGACGATCCCTGAAGGCAATAGAATGGTGACAATTTCGGCGTTCCGCATAGAGGGACATGTTCTGAACCTTGTGATCTCCAGCGGCCCTGTGGGAGGGATACGCAGCGGAATAGCTGATCGGCAGCCGAATCTTCACCGAGGTGTGACCTTCTGGGGAGATCCCCCACTCGATGGATCCCTGTTGCCTTTCGATAATTCTTTTGGCCATGAACAACTCCAGCCCAAAAAACTGACTCCGGTCCTCAAAATGGGGTCCCTTCTTATGGATGACGATCTCCACCCCTTCTGGATCGGTTGTTGCCCGGATGCATACCGAGATCCCGGAATGCCCGGCCTTGGTCTTGGAGCGGCCAAGGCCGGTGAGGAGGTGGACCAACGCATAGACCAACTGCACCCTATCCACCTGGAGTGCTGGCCTTTTATCATCCAGATCGTCCCTCAGGTCGATCCTTGCACCCTTTAATCGGTCTGTGGCCCCCTTCATTGCCTCTTCCACGGTGGGCAAGACTTGATGAGACTCGATCCTGGGATCCGGGAGTTCAGAGAATTCTATGAGTTGGTCGATGAGGGTATCCATTCTCTCTACTTCCTGGCGCATGGTCTGGTAAAAGTCCCTTTGGAACTGGGGATCATTGAATCTCTCTTTGAGCAAATGGGCGAAGGTCCTGACTGCTACCAGGGGGTTCTTGAGGCGGTGGGCCAGGTCCATGATCAGGCGATCCATCGAGACGGGGTCAAACTTAAGAGCGGCTTCCTGAGAAGGAGGCGGTGAGATATCTTCTCCGGCAGCGTGGCCGGCCGAGAGGGACTCTTTGGCCTGCCCCTCGTTTTTTCTCTGGAACTGCTGCATCTTCGATTTCAGGTCCGAGGGGTTGAAAGGTTTTTGAAGATATACGACCAGCCCAGCCTGGACCAGGGGCATTGCCGCCTCCCGGTGTTGTGAGTCAGAAATCAGGAGGATTGGAATATCCTCCCGAAGATCGAGCAGATCCTGCAGGATGTCATAGGTTTCAGGGAGGGGACCTCCAAAGTTAACGATGGCCGACTCGACAGGGTTACACCTCGCCAGATCAAGGGCTTCCGGCCTCGAGTTGGCTATCAAGAGAGGGAAATCACCTGCGAGGAGGGTTTGGAGCAGGTCAGCTTCTTCGGGATCGGCACCCACAATCAGGACCATCTTAATACTTAAGATTACTCTCTTTTCGCCCTATTGGCAAGCTCCTTGAGGATTTCTTCTAATTTTTGAATAGATTCACCGTAATCTGCCCATTGACCGGCTTTCAGAAAACCCTGGGACCTGCGGAAGAGTTCCACGGCACTGGAGATCATCTGTTCGACAGATTGCCCGGCTGGTTCTTCTTTTTCCATCCCCGCCCTGGCTACCAGCGATCTCCCTCCAAATAGACTGTGGAGTGACGCCTCCAGGTTTTCTTCCATCACGAGCCGGTTTCCATAAGCTGTGATCACCCGCCGCAGCTCGGGAAGTGAACCGGCCGCGGCCGATGCAAGATAGAGGGGCGAAACATACAGGAGCGAATCCTCGATGGGGATGACCAGCAGACTTCCCCGAATCACCTGGGCGCCCCGCTGGCCCCATAGGGTAAGCTGCTGTGAAATAAAGGCGTCCTGATCGATCCGGTTCTCAAGCTGGCGCGGTCCGAAGACGAGTTTCTGTTTCGGGAAAATGTAGACGATCAGCTTTCCATAGTGAAGGGGATCCGAACGGGCTGCCAGCCAGGCCGACAGGTTATCCCGTTTGGCCGGTGTGAAGGGCACCATGAGGATAAACTCCTCCTTCTTCTCGCCTGGCAGCTTCATGATCGTGTAATAAGGTTCCATATCCCGGTTTTCTTTTTGGGGGATGTTCCAGAGGTCTTCCTTATTGTAGAAGATCTGCGGATCCTCCATGTGGTAGGTGGAATAGATTTGGGCCTGGACCTTGAAGAAATCCTGGGGATAGCGCAGGTGGTCCCGCAAATCATCCGGCATCTCGGCCAATGGCCGGAAGAGTCTGGGGAAGATGGCAGAGTATGAACGGATCAGGGGGTCTTCTGGGTCACTCACATAGAAGCTCAAAGTTCCATCATAGGCATCTACTGTGGTCTTTACAGAATTTCGGATATAGTTTCCCAACCCTGCCAAGGGCTGAGAGTAGGGAATCTTGTCCGTCGTGGTATAACCATCCAATATCCAGACCAGCCGTCCCTCCCGGGTGATGACGAGGTAAGGGTCCTGATCGTAGATAATGAACGGGGTGACCTTTTTCACCCGCTGTTCGATGTCCCGGAAATACATGATCCGGCTTTCATGGGTAATATCATTCGAGAGGATAATCTTCAGTGATCCAAAATAGGCGGCAAAGGCCAGTTTACGAATGAAGGAATTGACAGGAACTCCCCCCTTCCCTTGATAGACGGTATAGACATTCTCGGCCCCCGAGGGGTAGTCGAACTCCAGGGCCTTTGTCTTGGTGAAGACATAATCGTTCGGGATCTCCCCATAATAGATTTCGGGCCGTTTGACCGTAATGTCGGTTGTGGCGAAGGGAGGGATGTCCTTGATAAAAAATTCAGGAAGTCCCTCCTTGGAGATCCGACTGACCGGGCCCAGGGTGACCCCATAGCCATGGGTGTAGGTGAGGTGCTCATTGATCCAGATGCGGCTGGGGAGGTTTTTGTAGGAAAGCTCCCTGGGGGATAACATCACCTGTCGGTATTCTTTATCGATCACGTACCGGTCGTTATCCACATCTACAAAATTATAATAGGTCCTGATCTGCTGGAGCTGTTGATAGGTGGCTAGGAGTGGGCGGTGATCCCACAGGCGGATATTCTTGATGGTCAGCTCGTTCTTGGCCAGTTCTGCCGGTGTGAGGTGTTCAGAGGCTGGAAACTCCTGCGAATCAATGCGGTGCAGACTATAAGCAAAGCGGGTGGCCTGGATATTGTGTTTAATATAAGGGGTTTCCATTGCGAACTCGTTGGGGGCCACCCGGAACCGATGAATCAGTTCCGGGAAGATCACTCCCCCCAGAATGTGTACGACCAGTACAGAGCCCACGGCCACCCCGGGGAGCAACCAACCCCGACGAAATGCGGCAATCATCAGCAGGATCCCTGCCAGCAGGGCAAGGAAGATCAAAATCCAGAGGACCGGTAATCTGGCGTTGACATCCGCATAAACCGCCCCGAATACGACACCGCGCTTGGAATACAGGAGTCTGTAGAGATCCAGTTGGTATGACCATGATAGGACAAGAAGATAAATTCCCCCAAGGATTGCCAAGTGGCGACGAGGTCTCCTGTCCACAAAGATACCGCGGGGGTCCAGGCGTATTCCCTGTCGGTAGAAATAGATCAGTCCAGAGAACAGCAGGCTCATCATCAGGGTGGAGGAAAACCACCCCTGAAGATAGGCGATGAAGGGAAAGCGAAAGACATAAAAGTCAAGGTCCCTTTTGAAGAGGGGATCTTCCATTCCGAAGGGAACGGCATGACGGAAGAGCAGGTAGTCATTCCACCGGGCCGACCCCTGAAATCCTACGATCATGGCCAGCAGTAACGACCCGCCCAGAAGGATAGGCCCCCAGAAGGGTCTCAGGGGATCGTGTTCATCAGGAAGTCCCTGCGGTCCTGATCGATAACGTTGTGCCAAGGACAGGTTGGGATAGAGTATGGCAAAGAAGGTGAAACCCTGCAGAAGGCCGAGGACGAGTTTGGTGACAAAGGTCTTCAGGAAGACTTGGAAGTACCCGACCTCCTCAAAGAAGAGGCTATCGACATAGAGTGAGAGGAGGTTCCCAGAAAAGAGAAAGAGTAGGACGAAGACCAGGAGTAGGACCACCATTCTCATGCGCAAACGATCCATGTTGTTTATTCAGCCTTCTGATGAGTGTTGATGCACTGCAGGGTCACCACCGTGATGTTGTCGATCCCCCCATGGGCATTCGCCTGATGGACGAGCTGCTTGCAGGCTTCCTGGACGTTTCCTCTCGAACGGAGTAGGGTGTGGAGGATGGTTTTCTGGGACACTGTGTTGGTCAGGCCATCCGAGCAGAGAAGTAAGATGTCCCCTGACTTGATTGGAAGGGACAGGAGGTCTACCTCTACTTCGGGGACAGTTCCCAGGGCCCTGCTCAACACGTGCTTGAGGGGATGGTGTTCCGCCTCTTCAGAGGTCATCATTCCCCTCTTGAGATATTCATTGACCAAGGAGTGATCGTTCGTGATCTGGTTTATTTCATCCTGGCGGATGAGATAGGCCCGGCTGTCCCCTACATGCCCGATGTAAGCAGTTTCCTGATCCAGGAAGACAGAGACAAGGGTGGTCCCCATGCCGGAGAGGGCAGGGTTTTGTTTTCCAGTTTCGTAGATTTTG
>DATECO010000077.1:0-3290 GCA_035286865.1 Nitrospiria bacterium
GATGTTGCTGGAGGTGTCCGAGACCCTTCGGATGAGATCAAAGATCGCCTGCATCGATTTGCTCTTGCCGATGAGGTTACCGAACTGATAATCTTTCCCGATCTCCTTCCGAAGTCGGGCCACCTCGTGGCGGAGGGCTCCTTCCTGAAGGGCCTTCTGGACCACGAACGACAGCTCATCCGTCTTCAAGGGCTTCGCGATATAATCGTAGGCCCCCGCCTTCATCGCCTCGATTGCCGATTCAATCGTACCAAATGCGGTGATGATAATAACCGAGACCTCAGGCTTATGCTGCTTGACCTGGTGCATCAGCTCCAGGCCCTTCATCCCCTTGAGATTGAGATCCGTGATGAGAAGGTCCATATGATCGGAGAGGGTGGCCAGAGCGTCCTCTCCCCTGATCGCCGTCTCGACAGTATGCCCCTCCTCAGTCAGCACATCAGCGAGCAACCGGCACATCTCCGGATCATCGTCCACCACCAGGATCTTGCCTCTCAAGCTATCCATGAACCTTCTCTCCTGATTGGACCCTCTGGGTCTTCAGCTTAGGGTTTAATGGAAAGTAGAGCCCAAACACGCTTCCCTCACCCACCCGACTCTTCACATCTATCCAGCCGCCGTGTTCTTTCATGATGCTATAACTGACGGTCAGTCCCAACCCTGAACCCTTACCGACGTCCTTTGTGGAGAAAAACGGATCGAAGATCTTCTGCACTTGATCTGCAGGAATTCCCGGACCGGTATCCGCAATCTCTACTTTGAGATATTGGTCCTTGAGGGGATCCTCCCGCTGCTGCCTGCGGATGGTCCGGTTTGCACGAATGGTGAGGCTTCCCCCTCGGGGCATGGCCTGGACTGCATTCAGGGTTATATTGAAGAGGACCTGCTGGATCTGATCCGCATCGGCCATGACTTCAGGAAGATCATCAGACCACTGGAGGGCGGTTGTGATCCCCTGCTGCACGATTTGATGTCCAAAAAGCCCAAGCATCTCCTTGATTATGGGCGCCAGGTGCATCGATCGGACCCTAAGAGGCTTTGGACGGGCAAATCCCAAGAGCTGTTGCACGAGCTTGGTAATCCGTTCAATTTGGTCGATGATCCGTTCAAGGTTCTCCCGAAGGGGATCCTCCGGGGACATCTTCCGGAGCATGTACTCGGCCCGCCCCATAATAACATTGAGGGGAGTACCAATCTCATGGGCCAGGCCTGTTGTGAGCTGGCCCACGGCCGCCAGCTTCTCGGCCTGCCGGACCTGCCGCTCAAGCTCGACCTTCTCAGTGATGTCAAAAGCCATTCCTCCAACGAATCTTTTCCCGGAAGTATCCCGGAAAGGAAACTTGAACGCCATCCAGTCGTGCGGAGATCCATCTGGGGTCGGAACTGTCTCATAAAGCTCTGTGCCTTTATCCGAAGCGAGTATGGCCATATCATTTTCATGGAGCTGTTTTGCAACCTCCGCCGGCCAGAGGTCAAAATCGGTCTTGCCCCTCAAATCGTCCAACATTATATTAAAGCTGCGCTCAAATGCCTGATTCACGTAAACATATTCCCCTTGCTCGTCCTTCATCCAGGCCACTACGACGCTGTTATTCATGAAAGCCTTGAAGCGTTCCTCCGACTCGCGCAGCGCTTCCTCCACCCGCTTGCGCTTGGGGATGTTCTGTTCTAATACTTCCAAGGCCCTTACAAGTTCGGCTGTTCGTTCCTCGACGCGTTTCTCCAATTTCTCATGAACGATTCGGAGCGCCTCCTCCAATCTCTTCCGATCTGTGATGTCGCGGATCACACTTGTGATAAGGAGTCCCTCCTTGGTTTCCATCGGACTCAGGCTGATCTCCACCGGGAACTCGCTCCCATCCTTTCGCCGGCCGGAAAGGTTGAGGCCAACACCCATAGGGCGTATGCGGTGATCGGAAAGGTACTCTGCACGATGTCCAACATGCGCTTCCCGGAAGCGCTCGGGGAGTAAGATCTCCACGGGCTTACGAAGTAATTCATCCCGGTGATAACCGAACATCTTCTCAGCCTGAGAATTGACAAGCAGGATGCGGCCATCGCTGTTGATAATCACGATGGCATCGGAGAGGAATTCAAGGAGTCCCAGAAGGTTTACCTCCAAGCGGATGCGTTCTTCAGATCTTTCCCGCTCACTGAGACTGCGTGAAGACTCCCTTGTGGGCTCCTGACTCGATGGGTTCAACTTATCTTGCCTCGGAGAGATCGAAGACGATACAGAAGTTAAAGAAACTTAAGATCATCGTAGCATATCTGCCTGATAGATTTCAAGAAAGCTGGAGGCAGGCTAACAATTACGAAGGATGGATGGAGAGGACCGGGCAGGGTGCCATCCGAACCACGCGTTCGGCGACACTTCCCATCATCAAATGCTGTAGGCCAGTACGACCGTGGGTCCCGATCACGATCAGGTCCACCCGGTGGCGTCGGGCCTGTTTCACGATCTCGGCATAGGCCGTGCCCCGAACCAGATCGGCTTTAACCTGGACACCGGCTTGGCGGATTGTTTTTGCAAGATTTTCCAGCATCGGCTGGGTAACCGCCTTGACCTGGCTATAAAAATCCACCCACGTCATTGAATCAGTCACAACGGTGCTGGCCTCAATCACGTGGAGGAGGCGTATCTGACTCCCGAAGATCCTCGCCAGCCGGAGGGCATAGTTCATAGCTTGCTCCGCCGGCTTTGAGAAATCAACGGGAACAAGAATGGTCCGTAACTCAACTGCTTTATTTATATTTTGCTCGCCCTTACCTTTGCCAGAAGTGCGGGTCTTACGGCGAGCCGTTGCCGTTGTTTTGATCCCTCGCATGTTTTCTCCGCTCCACAGGAATATAGAGGGTAAATGTTGTCCCCTGCCCTGGCGAACTGTCCACCTCGATCCGGCCGCCATGGGTCTTCTGAGCGATGCGTTCGCGAAACGCCTGGAGGTTTACGGCTGATCCAGCAGCCGATTCAGCCTTGGACAAATTGTCTTTCCTTGTCGACTGACTCGCCATAGGAATTAAGTCAGGAGCAATATGTCACTTTTACCTCAAAAGTTTTCATCCAGTGGCAAACTGAAACGAGGCGCTATCCAAAAAGCATGTCTTGAACCGTATGCCTTTCAAGAATCGTGCTGAGCATGTTAGCCAAAAACCCTAGAAATACTTATTTTATAAATTCAACAATTTATAGATTTAATTTTAACTTTTAAATCATATTGTCTTATGAGGGATGTAGCATTCTGCTACGCTCCGGATATCGGGAGTGGGACAAAATTATCCATTCCGTA
>DATECO010000078.1:0-2184 GCA_035286865.1 Nitrospiria bacterium
GGTCATTGCCAAAATCCCACTCAAACGGATGGCCAAACCCGAAGAGATCGCTGCCCTGCACGTGTTTCTGGCAAGCGATGAGGCCGCCTATATTACTGGACAGGTCTTTTTTATTTGTGGCGGCCTCAGTGTAGGCTTTTAGCGGGGATCACCCCGGTCTTCTAGACAAGACACTGGCCAGGCCCTATACGTAGAGCCCTCCGTTCAGCGCGATCACCTGACCTGTGATGTAATCTGCCTCCGTCACCAGAAATCGCACCAACCGGGCCACCTCTTCCGGCCGACCAAATCTCCCCATCGGAATCTGCAGCCGGATCTTCTCACGTACCTCAGAAGGAATCCCCGAGAGCATATCGGTCTCTATAAACCCCGGCGCAATGGCATTGACAGTGATCCCCTTTTTGGCCAATTCCTTGGCCAGGGTCTTGGTCATCCCAATCACCCCAGCCTTCGCCGCCGCATAGTTGGCCTGACCAAAGTTGCCGGTTTGTCCCACGATGGAGGTGATGTTGACAATCCTGCCGTATTGTCTCTCGATCATAGTATGAATAAAGGCCTGGGTGCAGTGAAAGACACCATTGAGATTGACCGCAAGGACCTCCTCCCACATCTCCTCTTCCATACGGGCAAAGGTCTTGTCTCGGGTAATCCCTGCGTTGTTGACCACGATATCTATCTTTTTAAAATCCTTGAGGACCGCCTCCTTCATCTGGTCCACCTGGTCACGCACGCTCACATCCGCCTGACAGAGCGAAGCAGATCCCCCGTGCTCCCTAATCCAGGCCAGCAACTTTTGAGACTCCTGACACTGAAGGCCAGCCCGGCAATTGATCGCGACATGGGCCCCCTCCTCGGCCAGGGACAGGCAAATGGCCTTGCCGATTCCCCGGCATCCTCCCGTCACGAGGGCCACCTGTCCGGCCAATTTCCTCTGAGGGACCATGCCAAACACCCCCTCTTCTCCTGTCTCCAAAGCTGTCCGATTATTTTCCATATAGATCACTCCCTTTCATTTTCCGCCTATGGCAAAGACTGGTAATTCTAAAAGTCAGATTACTTTCTCTATAGACCACTTAATGAGAAGTCTTCCCCACCCTGACTCCCAGAAGATTTGAATGAAGCTCAGCCCTTCTGGCAAACCACTCCCTTGTGGGTTGGATCACCTGACACGACCTTTCAACTTTAACGTGGTTATTGTCTTGTCCGGCCGGATGGGCGTTTCTGAGGCACTGGCACCTCTGGGGGGGGGAGATGTGGGCTCTCACCTCCCCCAGATCTTTCGGAGATGTGCTCCTACCCCGGGATCACAGTATCCATACCTTTCCTATTAAACTCTCGGGAATGCCGCCTCGCCGGAACTGCCAGGACCTTTTCGTACTGTGAAAAGCCTGTGCGGAATGCCTCTTCCGAGGCCTTTAACAACGGCTCAGCCCCTCCGCAAACCGCCTCCATGTACTGTTTGGACCACGTCAGCATTGGGTTGGGCGTCCCGGAGGAAACCCCGCCAATCTCATCCCAGGCCTGGAGCCACTGCCTGGACACCTTCAGCCACTCTTTGGGTATGGCATGTCCCTGAGTGACTGCTTCTTTGAACAGTTTTTCCGTGTCCTCTTGCCCCTTCAACGCGACCTCCAGCCCATCAAGATAACTCTCTTTGCAGAATTTGGCCAACTCCGTAAAGTCCACGGCCCCTGACATTCTCTTCTCATTTTTCACTTCAGTCATCTGATCTCTCCTTATCCTCAGTGTGCTTTCTGTATGATGTTTGACCTCTCGTTCGAAAACTCTTCACTATAACACTTTAATAACTATGTTGCAATACTTTTCTTTGCTTTTTATATAGTCGATCTCTTACACCCCCAGCAAGCTGGGGAGATTACGGCGTGCTTTGCGTGTCCAACGATCATGTTCTAGAACCTTTTTCAGCGAGTAAGGGGCATCACGGCCGTGCGTCCAGAGTGTGCCTCAGGTTAAAGGTTTTTACTTTACGGCACAATAAATGTGGTGTAGTATTTTTTCAAGTTAAGAGATTTCACGGGAAAAGAGGCAGCCGTGCGATTAGATAAGAAGGTCGCTCTGATCACCGGGGGAGGCAAAGGGATCGGAATGGCCACAGTGATTCGCTTTCTTCAGGAAGGGGCCTTGGTGGCCTTTTCTGACATCAATCAGGAAGAGGGCGAGCGG
>DATECO010000079.1:0-5756 GCA_035286865.1 Nitrospiria bacterium
GCACCTGCCTCTTGTAAAAATCTACCGGAATTTTTCAAGGCCTCCTGGACAGTGACCTGATAGGACAGGAAGGGCATATCTGCGATCACCAGTGCATGTCTCGTGACCCTGGACACCATCTCCGCATGATAGATCATCTCCTCCATGGTCACAGAGAGAGTGTTTTCTTTTCCTTGAACCACCACTCCCAGGGAGTCACCCACCAGAATCACGTCCACCTCCGCCGCATCCACGATTTTAGCCATAAGGGCATCGTAGGCGGTCAGCATCGTAATCTTGCGGCCTTCATTCTTCTTGTTTTGGAGGTCCTGGATCGTCACGCGTGTCATAGCGTTAATCGATATTCGTTATGCGTTATTCGTTATTCGTTATTCGTTTCCCGTTTAACGATTAACGAGTAACGTTTAACGTCTTTTTAGGCCAGACCGGCCTTCCGGATAATCTCCGGCACCCGCTCCCGCATCCCCACAGCCATGATGTGGACTCCGTCGCAAAGATCCCGCACGGCACGAATGGTGCGGGCCGCAATATCGATGCCCACCTGAATGGCCTGCTCCTTGTCGGAAACCTTCCGAAGTTCTTCCACCAGAGGCTCCGGCACCTTGATGCCGGGGATATTGCTATTCATGTACTCTGCCATCTTGGCCGATTTCAATACAATAATACCCGCAAGGAGCTTGATGTTAAATCTCTTGACTTTTGACATAAATTGCTCAAAGGAATGTGGATCATATACCCCTTGTGTTTGAAAGAAGCGGGCCCCACAGGAGGCCTTTTTCTCAAACTTGGCCAATTCTAGATCCTGATTAGGCGAATCCGGGCTGGCCGCTGCCCCTCCGTGAATGTCGGTTGATCCTTGGAGATCGTTTCCTGCAAAGTCCTTCCCGCGGTTAAGTGAACCGATCAACTCCAGGATCTGTGTAGACTCCATTTCAAATACAGGTTTTGCATCTTTGTGGTCTCCAACCTTCATGGGATCACCGGTTAATGACAGGACATTACGTATCCCCAGTGCATGCGCTCCCAGGAGATCAGACTGAATCGCCATACGGTTTCTGTCCCGGACCGTCACCTGCATGATTGGATCAAGACCCAGATCTAAAAGATACTTGCACACCGCCAGGGGGCACATCCTCATCACAGCCGTTTGGTTATCCGTCACATTGACTCCGTGGACCAGCCCCACCAGGCCCTTGGCCTGGTTTAAGACCGGTGCCAGGTCTGTTCCCTTGGGAGGTTCCAATTCTGCGGTGACCACAAATTCGCCTGCTTGCAGTGACTCGCGAAATCTTCGCATAAGATACCCCTTTATGAAGTGAGCCGCCTATCCCCACTCTTAACGGTGAACTGTTTTTCCCATGGCCCGCTTCGCTGACAACAAAGTGTTCTGGAGCAACATGGCAATAGTCATGGGCCCTACCCCACCCGGCACCGGTGTGATCCAACCCGCTCGCTTGGCTACGGCCTCATAATCCACATCCCCCACCAGACTTCCATCCGCCAGTCGATTGATCCCCACATCGATCACTGCCGCTCCTTCCTTGACCATTTCCCCTGTCACAAACCCGGCTTTCCCCATGGCGGCCACCAGGATATCGGCCCTCCTGCAGACCTCCGGCAGGTTCTGAGTCCTCGAGTGACACACCGTCACAGTGGCGTTGCGTTGCATCAGAAGCAATGCCACGGGTTTCCCCACCAGGTTGCTCCTTCCGACCACGACAGCCGTCTTTCCATCAACTGGAATGGCATGATAATCCAGCATGGCCATTACCCCTGCGGGGGTGCAGGGCACGAAGACGGGATCCCCCATCATCAGCTTTCCGATATTATAAGGATGAAGGCCATCTACATCCTTGAAGGGTGATAGCGAGCTGAGTATCAGGTCTGCACTGAGGTGTTTAGGGAGGGGGAGCTGGACCAGGATTCCATGAATCTTAGGGTCCTTATTGAGTCGCTCGATCAGATCCAGAAGCTCGCCCTGGGAGACGGACTGCGGCAGGCAATGACCTTCCGAATAGATGCCCGATTCCTCACAGGCCTTGCGCTTATTCCTGACGTAAATTACGGAAGCAGGGTTTTCACCCACCAATACCGCGGCCAGCCCCGGAACCACGCCCTGTCCTCTCAGGGCCTCTGCCTCCTTGCGGATCTTCTCCTTGATTTCCTTGGAGATCACCCTGCCATCCATTACAACACCTGCCATCTTTTCCCCTCTACTTCGAATGAAGTAACTTCGATCTCAGTACATGCCCGATTTCACACACTCGATCACCCTCTCCTCTGTGATGATCTTATGGACCCGGACATCATGGACAGACGAAGGGATCCGATCCACCAGTTGTAACTCAAAGGCCAGGGCAATGAGCGATACTCGTTTAGATTCCCGAGAGGGTACAGTCCCACCCAGGATACGGTCGTAGTATCCTGCCCCGTATCCCAGACGGCCACCCCGCCTATCAAAGGCCACTCCGGGCAGGACAAAGAGGTCAACTGTAGCGGGATCCACTCTGCGAATAAACTTCTTTTTGGGCTCCGGAATCCCATAGGCGCCTGGCTCTACCTCTTCGGGATACTGCCTTATCTCGGAGAGATTCATTCCCTCCGATCCGCCGACGACCACCGGCACTACTACCTGTTTGCCAAGCGCCAGGGCCTCTTTCACAATGCCATCCGTCATCACTTCACCTCTGAAGGAAAGAAACAGGTGGATGACCCGGCCCTGCCTAAATTCATCTAGGAGGAAGAAGCGCTGCTGGATCGCCAGGCTCTTTTCCCTTCTTCCTTTATCGGAAAGGGCACGGCGCTTTTCCAGGATCAATTTTCTGAGCAGGGCCTTTTCATCAATCTCGCCTTGGCGAATGGATCGATCCATTAGATCCTTACCCAAAATGGTATAAAAATCTCTTGATTATCTTGAGGTTATCAGCATAACAACTCAAGGACACTTTGTCAAATTAAAAGAGATTTATGATGAAGCCTTGACAATGATTGAGTAATTGAGGGAAACTATGTCGTTGTGAAGCCACAGGCTTACATGGCCAACGCAGATGGACTTTTGCGACAGTCTCAACAGCCATGATTACTGAGATTGGGGAACCTATCAAGGTAGGCGTCGTCTTTGATGAAGAGAAAAAGATCACTCCGAAATGGTTTATCTGGAATGGAAAGAAATACAACATTTCTCGGGTCGCCTTTACCTGGAAAGTACAGGAGGAACGAAAAATTCTATACCACTTCGCGGTGACCGATGGAACCCATCTGTATGAGCTGTGCTATGATACAGCCCAGCTTTCATGGCGGCTCATGGCGGTGAGCACGATATAGAGCGAATCTTCCGATGGATACCCTGAGGCACTCAGGCGTTAGGTGTCGTGGCGAAGAGGGCCCTGCCGTTCTTGTTACTCATGGGAAAAAAGACATCAGCGAAGAATCCGCCAGGAAAACAGCAGTCCGACCTGTTTACCCCGCCACTGGCCTGCGGGACATGATCACAGTCCACTGTCCCTCCTGCACGGTCTCTTTATCTTGATTGTTCACGAGGACAGCAAAAACTATGATCCCCCGGTCTTTCTGGTGGGTCTCATTCTTCCCGGCCACCTCCATCTTCACCGTCAAGGTATCGCCGATCCGAACAGGCCTGTTAAATTTCCAGTTCATCTTCCAGAAGGCCAGGAGGGACTTATCGAAGACTCCAGTCTGAACGGCCAGACCCGATGCGATGGAAAGTCCGCACAGCCCGTGTGCAACCCTCCCCTTAAAGGGTGTGGTCCTAGCATAGGCCTCATCCATGTGGAGAGGGTGAAAATCGCCGGACACCCCCGCGAAGTTGACTACGTCCGTCTCGGTCACGGTCCGGCTGGCCGTTTCGAACTGTTCACCAATGTGAAACTCCTCAAAATACCTGCCCGGCATGTCCCGATACCCTCACACCTCTTTCTGATCTGGCTTCGCCAAATATTCTTCCTTTAACTTCCCCTTCTGAATCTTGCCGGTCGCAGTCTTGGGAAATTGCCTCCAGAAAACCACTTTCCGTGGGCACTTAAAATCGGCGAGACGGGTCTTGCAATACTCAATGAACTCGACTGGATCAGCCTGCACGCCCTCTTTAAGGACGATAAAAGCACACACCTCTTCACCCCAGATTGGATCCGGCAGACCCACCACTGCAGCCTCCAGGACTTGGGCATGGCGAAAGAGGACCTCCTCGATCTCCTTAGGGTAGATATTTTCCCCACCTCGGATGATCATCTCCTTCTTTCGACCCACGATGTAAAAATATCCATCTCTGTCCCTGGTGCCCAGGTCTCCCGTATGAAGCCAGCCACCCCGGAGGGCATCGGCCGTGGCCTCAGGATTTCTAAAATACTCCTGCATGACATTTTCTCCCCTCACCACGATCTCGCCAACCTGACCAGATTCAAGCTCCCGGTCCTGATCATCCACAACCCGCATCTCCTGTTTAGGGATCGGGATACCAATGGACCCAATTTTTCGATGGCCGTCCAGCGGATTCACCGAGCTGACACAGGTCCCCTCGCTCAAACCATAGCCCTCCAGGATGAAGGCCCTGAACTTCTGCTCAAACTTCTGGAAAATCTCTACCGGCATAGGAGCCGCACCGCAGACACAAAAACGGAGTGAGCTTAAATCATATTGTTCGGCCCCCTGCAGATTCAGCAAAATGGCGTAGACGGTGGGCACCCCGCTGAAGGCCGTGGCCTTGAATCGAGCCAGTGTGGGAAAAAAATCCTTGGGGCTAAATTTCTCCATCAGGACCATGCTGGCGCCAGCATACATCGGGCTCAGGGTGGTCACCACCTGTCCGTTGACATGAAAAAGGGGTAAGATACACAGGAAACGGTCCTGCTCGGTCATCTGAGTTACCCGGACAAACTGCTCCGTATCAAAGAGATAATTGCGGTGGGTCAGCACCACCCCCTTGGGGTATCCGGTCGTCCCGGAGGTGTAGATGACCGCGGCCGGATCAGACCCAGAGATACCTATCGGCCATATCGGAGGAGGGGCCGTCAGCAGTTCATTGAATGAAATGACGCCTCTCGCAGGGATGTCGCCCGTTAGAATAAGATGGCCAAGCCTTGGGGAGTCCGGCCTAATCTGACGGGTCATCTCAAGATATTCGGAAGAGGTTATCAAGGCAGTTGCTTCTGAATGATTCAAAATATACTTGACTTCCTCACCCTTAAGAGTAGAATTGATTGGGATGGCTACCGCCCCTGCCTTCATGATCCCGAAAAATGCATAGAGAAACTCGGGGCAATTGGGCAGGAGGACAGCGACATTATTCTGTTTTTTGATCCCAAGACCAGCCAGCCCATGGGCGATCCCGTCAGTTGTTTCGTCCAGCGACCGGTAACTGATCTCCTGATCCCCGAAAAAGAGGAAGGTTTTATGCGGATCTCGTTCTGCCCGAATTTTTAAGAGTTCAGGTAAGGTCGTCTGTCGTTTCATCTACCATTGCAGTATAGCATACTCCGTGGAATTCGAGGGACAGGTTGGGCACCTGCTTTCCGCGCGATCTTATTTGTCAACTGCAATCGTATTGAGTCGCTGAGAAATGTGCTATAATTTCGTATTCACGATAGGCTCGAGGAAAGGAGGCAGCCGTGCGATTAGATAAGAAGGTCGCTCTGATCACCGGGGGAGGCAAAGGGATCGGAATGGCCACAGTGATTCGCTTTCTTCAGGAAGGGGCCTTGGTGGCCTTTTCTGACATCAATCAGGAAGAGGGCGAGCGG
>DATECO010000080.1:0-3648 GCA_035286865.1 Nitrospiria bacterium
CTCGGACGATTGATAAGCGTGCGATTCGACGGAAGGATAGACGATGGAGTTTGATCCGGCAGTTACGGCGCAGCAGGTGTTTACGCAGGTTCCGGCGTGATACGAATGCCGGTTTCTGTGGCTTAGGCGGAAAATTTAGTGATACCATGACCGTAGAGCTTTGCTTGAGAGGGGTAACGTGCAGATTTTAAAATTGGGGAGGTTGGGGACCTGGTTGCATACCGGCCAGATCGGGATCCGACACGTCCCCGGGGAGGACCTCGGCTTCCTTGGTCTTTTTACGAGCCTCCCGGCGCAGCACCTTCTCCTTGCGCTTCTCGGCCTTTGCGCGTTCACGATATCGCTTCGTTTGTGTGGCTTTTGGATGAGCAGCCATATCGGTTCCTCCTGATTGTAACGGACTCTCGATAACCACTCATCTTACCATACTGACGGACAAAACGCAATCACGTGCCCCTGGGTGCCATAAAGGGGGCGGGATAACGATTGGAGTTACAATGTCTGCTATAGACGAAGCAAAGAACCAGTTGATCGAGATGGTCAAAACCATGAATGCCCAGGTCCTTTGTGAGGTCCCGGAGGGGACCACGGGTGGTCTTTTCCAGATCACCCTCTCGACGAAGGATAAAAAGCTGCCTTTGCCCCTTTCCGAGGATGACCTTTTAGATTTCTTAGAAGATCCTGGCAAAATGAAAGAGATCCGGGGCCAGGTGGAGCAACTTATTCGGGATCTGAAATCCTGAAGCTTACAATTCATTGCCGACCCGTTCGCTGCCCTGGTAGAAAAAGTCGAAGCCTTCCGCGAAAAACAGCGCCGGGGCGACCCTTCGACTCGGGCCACGGCCTCTGGCCATGGGCCTCGCTCAGTGCTTCGACCAGGAATTAGAAACTCTCTTCCAATCCCTGATGCAAAAGGCGTTGAGGGAAGAGCTATAAACTATATAAATGTTGTCCTAGATGCTGTTTGCAGGTATTGATAGATTGCTGGCCAAGAAATATGGGAACTCAGCAAAGGGACCGGATTCAGTTTGAACGTCAGGCTGATTTACGCACGTGCATTAATAATGGTTATTCTCCAAGACGAGTTCCTTCCAGTCCAACCGTTCTGGCATGATGGGGGGCTGGGGTAGATGTCTTGGAACTGCCGTGGGCTCAGCGATGGCATCCTCAAGATCGCGCCCTGTCACCTCTCCCTTCCGGAAGAAGAGATTAAAGATGGTCCAGTAGAGCTTACTCCGAGAGGCAGTGGCTGGGAATCGACGGAGAATGGAGGGAATAGAATAAAATTGTTTGTAGGCATACATATGGCCTTCCCGGAGTTGATCCGGCGTGAGGTTGATCGGTCGGCAGACAATATGGCCTTGATCGTATTTGTCCCAATCATAGGAGACCACACGTTTGTCCCTGATCATTTCGAACCAGGTCAATGTCCCGGGGTAAGGGGTCATCACAGAATAGGCGCACATGTCGTAGTCTGCACCGATATTAAACTTCACCGTTTCTTCGAATACCGAGGGATCATCTTGATCAAATCCGAAGATGAAGAGACCGAAGACCAAAATCCCGTAACTGTGAACCTTTTCCACGAGGGCTCCGAAGGTGTCCGGTTGGTTCACATACTTGTGGACGCTTTTAAGGGTCTCCCGGGAAATGGATTCAAAGCCGATACTGAGCATGAAGCACCCGCTCTCAGCAGCGAGTTCCAACAACTCGTCATTGAGCGCCAAGCGGCTGGTCACCCCGGCTTGCCAGCGGATACCCCGTCCCTTCAAGGCCCGCATCAGCTCCGCGGGGCGTTTGGGAGTCCCGAAAAAGTCTGCATCATTTAATGCGACAACACGCTCCCCACAGGCCTCAATTTCCCGAATCACTTCATCGATTGGGCGATACCGAAACCTCAGGCCGTTCATCAGGGGCTCCGAGCAGAAGGTGCAAGCATGATGGCAGCCTCGAGAGGTCTGAATGAAGGTTTTATTGACATATCGATTGGCCTTCAGAAGATCATAACGGGGGAGGGGCATGTTAACCATGGAGTGTAACTCATTGGCTTGGTAGGTACCCTTCAGGTTACCCTGTTTGAGATCCTCCAGTACCCTTGGCATCACAAGCTCAGCCTCCCCGATGATGACTGCATCCGCATGTTCGAGAGCCTCTGTGGGCATGAAGCTGGGGTGAACTCCACCCATGACAACTGGAATGCCACGGTTCCGGAAGGTGTCAGCAATTTCGTAACCCCGTTTGACATAGGACGTCATGGCCGAAATACCCACAAGGTCAGCCTTAAGATCAAAGTCAATGGGTTCGATATTCTCATCGGTCAAGATCACCTCATATTGATCCTGTGGAATTAGCGCAGCCACGGCCAGGAGTCCGGCCAAAGGGGAGTAAAGTGCCCGGTTCATATACATGGGGCGAGTCGTAAAGGACTTCGTTTTTGGATTGATGAGATGGATCCTTCGGGTACGCATGCTTAACCTCCTTAAAGATTATTGACACAGGGTGGAGGAAGTAGTGAACTGGATTTATCCCATCATAGTCCTTTCTTGTATCTTATGCAAGACGGTTTCGAAGATGCACCTTGATATCATGAGATCGAAGCGTTATGATGACGCTGGAGGGGGACCTTCATGACAGGTAGTGGATGGGTTAAGAATAGCTGATGTTCTCCCCAACCTTTATCATGTGGGTCCATCTGATTGCCGCCATCACCTGGATTGGCGGGATGCTGTTTCTCTGGCTGGTACTGAGACCTGCCATTCGGCAATCGTCTCCTCAATCGCAGGGCGTTGAAATTCTGAGGCGTATCGAGGAACGCTTTAGGACGATCCGATGGGTCAGTCTCCTGACACTTCTTGCGACGGGTATTTTTAACTTGATCCATGAAGGGGGTTCTGCCCGCCTGGAATCAAGCTGGGGTGGGGTGCTAATGGTGAAGTTGCTATTAGTAGCCATTGTAATGGGTCTGAGCGGGATCAATGACTTTATTCTTGCGCCCAATCCGAGGCCGGCCTCATCAGGTCAATCAGACCGGACGAAGGATTTACTGGGCGGCCTCGTTTTAGTTTTAAGCCTTTTCATCGTTTTCATTGCTGTCTATCTTGGGCAGTTCTAAAAATCGGTGGGCGATGTAGACCTTCAGTGAGGGCTTTCGTCGGACAGATCGACTGAAAAAGCGGAGGTTGATTATGGATCCCAGGGTCGAAAAAGAGGTGGAGGAGTTAGCCAGGGTTGTGACCGAGATCGGCGAGGAAATTGATTTGGCGGCTGATGAGGACGCGACGCCGGAAGAAATTGAGAAGGCCAAAGGCCTGGCATCCGATTTTCTTTCAAAATATGACGGCCTCCTGAAACGGCTCGGTTCGGATGAAAAGATGGAGGTACAGCGAACGATTGGGCTTAAGGTCGAACGGATGAAGGGGAAGCTCACGCAGCTCCGGGAGGCCCCGGAATAGTGGTAAGGATCTTTCTAGGAGGCCGATTATGTCGCATCTTAAGGATCGGGTCGGCATTGTCACGGGTGGGGGTAGCGGGATCGGGCTGGCGATCGCCGCGGCGCTGGTGTCGGAGGGGATGGCGGTGGTGATCGCGGCAAGGGATAAGAAAAAGCTCCAGTGGGCCGCAGAGCAGCTCGGGAGCGGCGGGGGAAAG
>DATECO010000081.1:0-5901 GCA_035286865.1 Nitrospiria bacterium
ATAAAGACCAGCCACAATCACCTGGTCAGCCTCTGCAAATGCGTGGACAAAGTCTTCCTGAAATACCTTTCTTCGGCTGGTGGCTGAGCGCGGTTCAAACACGGCCCATATCCGCCGCCCAGGAAAACCCATGCGGATCGCTGCCAAGGTTTCACGAATCGCCGTCGGATGGTGGGCGAAGTCATCCATGATGAGGATATCGTCCACCACCCCCACCACCTCCTGGCGGCGCTTTACCCCATGGAAGGTGGCAATCCCATGCACAATCTCTTCTATAGTAAGACCGAGGTGGTGGGCCATGGCAATCACAGCCAGGGCATTCCGTACATTGTGCCGTCCCAGCAAGGGGCTATCCACTTCTGCCAGAGCCATATCTTGATGGACTACTTCAAACCGCACCCCGCCTGGCCTCGGACGGATATCCCTGGCCGACCATTCGATATATGGGGGCCCGTGCGGCACAGAAGAACCTGGGTCCTCCGATGCCCCCATGCCCCGCGCTCTCCGCCTTAGGCGGACTGGCAGAGCCAGCGGCTCGCTTTGTTCTATATATGGGGACCGCTCACCTTTGCGTCTCAGTCCATACCGCACTATAGTGCAGTCCAGATCTTGGATCACCTCGGCCACATGGGGATCCTCCTGCGCCGCCACTAGCATTCCGGTTGAAGGGAGAAGCATCACAAAGGCCTGAAATGCAGACTTTATCTGCTCCAGGCTTTTATAAATATCCCCATGGTCAAACTCGATACTGGTCAAGATGGCCCAACGAGGCATGTAATGCAAGAATTTGGGTCCCTTATCAAAGAAAGCGGTGTCATACTCGTCACCCTCCACCACGAAATAGGGCCCGCTTCCTATCTTTGACCCTCCCAGGAAATTTTTGGCCCACCCCCCGATCAACATCCCCGGATCCCGCCCGGCTGATTCCAGGACCCAAGCCATCAGGGCCGAGGTAGTCGTCTTTCCATGAGTCCCGGTGATAACAATGGGTGAGCGGTCTTTCAGAAAGAATCTGGCCAGGGCCTGCGGAAAAGAAAGGTATGGGATATTCCGCCTCAGGACCTCCTGAACCTCGACATTACTGCTGGAAACTGTATTACCGATCACCACGAGGTCGATGTCCGAGTCAATATTCTGAGGAGCGAAACCGGGCTGGCAGACAATGCCCGTGTCCTTAAGCAAAGTGCTCATGGGGGGGTAGATGTTTGAATCCGAGCCAGACACCTTATGCCCGGAGGCTTTCAACATCTGGGCAAGTGACCCCATCCCAGTACCACAGATTGCTATAAAATGAATGTGCATCCTGAGCCTCAGCGAATCAATCCGAACAGGCTTCTCTCCCGCACGGGTCAAAGCCCCCCTGCCGAATAGGGCAGGATTCCCTTAAGTATACTCGAAATTCAATGCTCCGTGAAGGAATGATTTTCTTGACATTCTTATTATTATCCCATATGATGTGGTCAAATTGCTTCACTTTCTTTCCCAGGGAGAAGGCAATGGGTGACAAACTGTATATAGGTAATCTACCCTTCCGTGTCACAGATCAAGAGCTTCAATCCTTGTTCACCAAGGCCGGCAAGGTGGAGTCGGTCAAAATCATTACCGACCTGGCAACGGGTCAATCACGCGGTTTTGGCTTTGTGGAGATGGGCTCCACCGAGGAAGGCGAAAAGGCCATCGAGCTATTTCACAAATATTCCCTGGATAACCGCGAGATTGTGGTGAGCGAAGCCAGACCGAAATCCGGGGGGATGGGCAGTGGCGGCTTTCCAAGCCGCGAGCAGCAAGGCGGAACACATGGCCCGTAGGCTCAATGTGCCAGGCACTCTGGCCTGATCCGTCCCATCGAAATCACAACCCTGATCTCTCCTGCTCTCCAACCCAGTGGATCCATGAACTAGCCTTTCCCAAGAAAGGGAAACTTTGAAGATCAAAGTCATCAATGATCAAGTTGAAAAGGCCATCAAGACACTTAAAATACGACTTGCAAAGGACGGGGTCTTCAGAGAACTCAAGCGTCGGAGATTTTACGAAAAGCCCAGCGTCAGAAAGAAGAGAAAACAGGCGGAGGCCAAGCGCCGCCGGCGAAAAGGTGCCTATACCTTCCGTGGGGGATTCGGCATCACTTGAGGTCAATAACTGATCAGGGAAAGAACAGGATGACCTTTCAGTTTCTCCCTTCCTCTTAACTCCTGGAGTTCGACCAGAAAAGCGATCCCGGCAATTGCCCCTCCCAGCTTCTCGATCAGATGCACCGTGGCACTGATTGTCCCTCCTGTGGCCAGTAGATCGTCAACAATCAGGACCCTCTCTCCAAGCGAAATCGCATCTTTGTGGATGGCCAGGGTGTTTGTCCCATACTCAAGGTTGTACTTTACTTCATGCACCTCGCTGGGGAGCTTACCCGCTTTTCGCACGGGAACAAATCCGGCCTTCAGGAGATAAGCCAGGGGAGCTCCGAGGATAAATCCTCTGGACTCGATCGCTACCACCTTGCGGATATCCTCATCCCGATAAAAATCGGCCAGCTTCTCTATGACCCGGTGGAAGTAGTCTGCATCCTTGAGCAACGGGGTGATGTCATAAAACAAAATACCTTCCTTGGGAAAATCGGGAATTTCACGTATCCTGCTTTTAAGATCCATTATCGCCTCTTTGTAATATGTGTTTATATTACAGAATTTCTTCCGGTTTGATGGTCTTCTTGACGATGATCGCCCTAAGCTTGGTCAGCGCTGCAGATTCGATCTGACGAACCCTTTCCCGGGTCAATCCAAATATTTTGCCGATCTCCTCCAAGGTTTGTGGCTCTCCGCCATCCAGTCCGAATCGCTTCTCAATAATCCGGCGTTCATTCTCCTTGAGGGTCTGAAGCCACCGCAAGATCTCCTCACGGCGTCTGATCCCTTCGGCACTCTTGGAGGGTGAGATCTGACTCATGTCCGCGATGATATCTTTAAGGGATGTCTCATGGCCATGCGAAATGGGGCTTTCCAGGGAATAGTTCTTTCGGATCAATTGTTGAAGATTATTGACTTCTCGCTCGGATACGCCCAGCTTCTTGGCAATTTCTTGGGTCGTGGGCTCTCGATCCAGCGTCTGCATCAGATCCTCCATCACCACCAAGTAGTGGTTGATCTTCTCCACGACATGAACGGGTAGACGGATAAGTTTACTCTGATTGATAATGGCCCGTTCGATTGATTGACGGATCCACCAAGAGCCATAAGTGCTAAATTTAAATCCACGCTTATAATTAAATTTTTCTACCGCCTTAATCAGGCCGATATTCCCCTCTTCGATGATATCCGAAAAGGGAAGGCCTCTGTTGATATACCGCTTGCCAATGCTCACCACCAGGCGCAGATTGGCCTCAATCATCCTCTGCCTCGCCTTTTCATCTCCTTTAGCGATCTTCTTGGCCAGGGACTGCTCCTCCTCAAAGGTCAGCAACTTGGACTTGCGGATCTCCTTGAGATAGCTTTTCACGGCGTCCAGACCTGAGGAGACCTCAGCCTCTTCATGCTCCTCCGTTTCTTCCGGCTCCGGTTCCGTGGTCTCTTCATCCGTGATCGCTGCGCTGTCCGGGATTACCTCCCCTTCACTCTCCTCACCGACCGGGGGGTGAAATGGCTCTTCAAAGGCATCCCCTTTCCCCTTCCTGCCCCAACCTTGTAACATAGATCCTCCAAGTCTAAATAGACAACAGAGCGATTTTAAAGACGACTACATTAATTAAAGACGGGGTGATCAAAGATAACGGATCACAAATCCCGAGAAGCACCCCTTATAGGGTTTCCAGGAGATCCTGACATCTGTGATGCGGGCACGCCGCGGCCCCTGCCTCAATTGCTGGATGAATAACTCGATGACTGCTTTGTCTCCCTCGATCTCTACCAAAACACGACCATCCGGGACGTTCTGACAATAACCTTGCAGGCCCAGCTTTTCCGACCATTCCTCCGCAAAATTACGGTAACCCACCCCTTGCACGATCCCCTCAACATAAATCACCGCGCCAGCCTTCTCATTCATTCTGAGGCCGCTAATCATACTCCCAAAGCACGAAAGGCCATTTCTACAGCCTCCTGGGGGTCCTTGGCCCGAAGGACCTTGGGGTCCACCTCCCATGAACCCAGGCTGATGAGCGGTTTATCGAAGATCAGGGCGTATGCCACCTCTGAGAGGGTTCCGTATTTCCCCTCAATGGCGATCAGCACGTCTGCGGTCTTAACGATAATAACATTTCGGGCATAGCCCATGCCCGTAGATATTGGAAAATCTATGTAGGGATTGGCACTTTCCGCCTTATCATCTGGAAGGATCCCAATGGTCTGTCCGCCGGCCCGCTTGGCCCCCATTGCAGCAGCCAGCATCACGCCTCCCAAGCCGCCGCAGACCAGGATACCTCCCCCTTCAGCAATTCGGCGACCCACCTCCTCTGCCATCCTGGCCAATTGCGGGCTACATTTGCTGCTTCCGATTACACCGATGATGGGTTTTCGCTTCGCCATGAAACCATTTTACATATCAAAACTGCAATCGGGGCGACTGGATTTGAACCAGCGACGGCCGGCTCCCGAAGCCGGTGCGCTACCGGGCTGCGCCACGCCCCGCCTCAAACTTAATCGCATCATGCTTCATCCCATGGGCCCTGGCCACAGCAGCATGGATTACCTTACCCTGGTGAACATTGAGCCCTTGTTGCAGTGCACGATCTGACCGCAGGGCAGTCTCAAGTCCCCAATCCGCGATTTTCTGGATGTAGGGAAGCGTCACGTTAGCCAGGGCATAGGTGGCCGTTCTGGGGACTGCCCCCGGAATATTGGGTACACAGTAATGCAGAATATCATCCACCTGATACACTGGATCGGCATGGGTCGTGGGGCGTGAGGTCTCAAAACACCCTCCTTGATCAATCGCCACATCCACCACGACCGATCCCTTCTTCATTTGGCCAATCATCGTTCGGGTCACCAGGATCGGCGTCCTCCCGCCGGTCACATGCACCGCCCCCAGCACCAGATCAGCTTGCTTGAGGTGCATCTGTATATTCTCACGATGGGCAACCGCTGTTTCCACCTGCCCCCTGAAGATCTGTTCAATTGCCCTCAGCTTTTCCACGTTCTCGTCCAAGATGACCACCCGGGCCCCAAAGCCCACAGCGATCATGGCGGCGTTGCTTCCCACTGTCCCGCCTCCCAGAATGAGCACACATCCCCGCTCCACTCCTGGCACACCTGAAAGGAGGATCCCCCGACCGCCCTTCGTCCGCTGCAAATAGTGAGCCCCATTTTGAATGGCCAGGCGTCCCGCAATTTCACTCATGGGTTTAAGCAGAGGGAGCTGTCCATTCTCCAGGAGTATGGTTTCATAGGCAATGGCACTCACTTCGCGTTCGAGGAGAAGTTCCGTCAACGGCAGGTTGGCTGCAAGATGGAGAAATGAGCATAAGACTTGTCCCTTTTTTAAAAGATTATATTCCGGGGGAAGCGGCTCCTTCACCTTCAGGATGATCTCGGCGTCACGGAAAAGCTGATCCTTAGAGGAAGCCATCAGGGCACCGGACTGCTCGTATTGCGAATCCGTAATCGCACTCCCTTCACCCGCCCCTTTCTCTACCAACACCCGATGGCCGCTCTCGGTGAGGGCCCTAACCCCTGAAGGGATCATCCCCACGCGATATTCATTCTCCTTAATCTCCCTCGGAATCCCAATCACACTCATCAAATTATTTACATTATCAGTTTGATGGACAAAAGTCAAAGCACTGGAAACCCTTGCCCATCCACAGTTTGAGTACAGACCTGAATGTGATGTGAGGGCTCGGGCCGGGGGCGGTGACGCGGCCGTGTCGGAGGCCGCACCATCGATGGCATCCAATGCTGGGGCGGCCGAGAC
>DATECO010000082.1:0-2107 GCA_035286865.1 Nitrospiria bacterium
GGCTCAATGCTGCCAGAAGGAAACAGAACAAACTCACGAGGACTAGACCCGCCGTGATCCCTGCGCCATATGCGATAAACGTAACCGGGCGAGCCGTCCTGTAAACTGCCCAAAGGGTGCGGACAGCGGCCAGCCCCATTCCGGCGCCAAATAGCAAAAGGCCAGATAGAAACCAGGGGTGGGTAAGCACTGGGATATAATTGGCCAGGACAGGTTCTCCCCACCCGAGAATGGCCGGAACGATCAAGCTCACAACCCCAAGGACTGCGGCCCAGAATCCAATCCAGGCCGTAGGGGCGTAATGCATTACGCCCCTACGTTGATCATCAACAGCCAGTACCCACAAGCCACCTTGAAAAGCCAGAAACCAGACCACCACCGCCAGGATGACATGGCCGACCAGGGCCCTACGGAAATAATCCCCACCGGGCAGGAGATCCTGGATGATAGGTGTGCGGGCCATGGCCACCAGGCCTGCAAAAACCCCGGCCCCTACCAGCGAGGCCACCGCCAGCCAGAGCCAGGCGTAAAGAAGTCGGTGGGCTTGGAGAGATAGAGGTGGAAATAATGGGGGCATCGATAGAACCCGTTAACCATCTTTGCACTAAACCTGATAACGCTCTTCAGGTATATTCTTCGTGTTGTTATTACAGTTCAGTGACCTGATCCACCGACCCCCTCCGCCAATGGCTTGAACACCTCCGGCGCTTCAGGACCACTGACCTCAAGCATCCCAATGGCCCCCTTGTCAAAGGCACGGAAGATACTGTGGTCCACCAGGATATAGGTGGCTGGAACTTCCAGTTTGAACTCCACAATGGCTGCCCCCCCCGCCGGGACCAAGGTGGTCTGGATGTTTCTGGCCGGAGGAGTTCCGACTGTACCTTCCGGATAGACCTGATCGAAGATTTCCCCAATCACATGGAAGGAAGACACCAGGTTAGGTCCACCATTGCCCACATACATGCGGATCTTTTCACCCACCTTCGCCTTTAGAGAACGTGCTCCTGTCAATGCTCCATCCCGGCCGTTAAACACCACATATTCCGGCTGCTCCATCCTAGCCTTTTCCAATGAATACGGCTGGAACCCGTGCTCTCCATGCTTACCCTGGGTGTAAAAATCCCCCTGGACAATATAGAATTCTCGATCCACCTTGGGTAGCCCCTCTTGGGGCTCCACCAAGATCAGTCCATACATTCCATTGGCCACATGGGTCGGCACATGGGGCGTGGCGCAGTGGTAGATATATAGACCCGGATTCATCGCCTTCCACGAAAACGCAGTCTTTCCTCCAGGCGGGGTCTGAGTCACCTTGGCGCCGCCCCCCGGCCCGGTCACGGCATGAAGATCAATTGAGTGGGGAAACTTACTGGTCTGGCTGTTCTTGAGTGCCAACTCGATGGTGTCCCCTTCCCGAACCCGGATGAAGGGTCCGGGCACCGTATCCCCGAAGGACCAGAACTCATACTCCACCCCATCCGCGATTGGGGCACGAAACTCCTTGGTCTCGATCTCGACCTGAATCCGAGCCGGCTTTGTCCTTTGAACCGGAGGAGGTACATCCGGAGGATTGGTCAGCTTTGCCTTGATCACTTCCTGACCTTGGGCCGTAGCAGAAAAGATCCCAATCAGGAGAGCAAACCATACAGCAGATAAGATTTTTCCAGTTCTATTCAGGAGCGGCATAACGATCCCTCCCTATCTTTAAAAATCTCTTAAATCCTGACTAAAAACTTACACCCGCCTGGAGATACACAAAGTCTGAATCATCAGAAGCTCCAGGGAAATTGGTATCAGCATACTGTCCCGGATAGAAATGGCCATAGCCCGCCTCTAACCGGAATTTCTCTTTGATGATCACATAGCCCACCAGATCTATCTCCTGGCCCAATTCTTTTTCTGAGTTTCCTGCTGGGGTGCTTCTGAAAATTCGCCCCGAGGCAGCATACCAATGATCGGCCTCCCTGGCCAGCCAGAAGAGGTGGTAATCCAGGCTGACACTGGCGGTCTGGGTTGGCTTCACGCCCAGTGAGAATCGCAGGTCCTGCATGTTTCGCCAGCCAACGTAATCCATATAGCCGTAGTGAATATGATTGGTGGGAAA
>DATECO010000083.1:0-3872 GCA_035286865.1 Nitrospiria bacterium
AATTTCAATAAGATCCCCAGCTATGTGGTTCAGAGCGTTCCCAAAGAAAAGACCAGTCTCTACGGCAAGAAGGTTTCCTGGATCTCCAAGAAGGACTGGCTGACTCTGAAGATTGATTATTTCGACCGAAAGGGGGACCTCCTGAAGACCCAGACGATCGAGTGGGAGGAAAAGGAGGGATTTCATATCTATAGACAGATGGTGGTCAAGAATATCCAGACTTCGCACAATACGATCTTCACGATCAGTGATCTGCGCCTTAATAATGGATTGAGGGACGACGAGTTTACAGAAAGAGCGCTGAAAGCTGGTCTGAGAAAGTAGAAAGACGTTAATCGTCAAACGTTATTCGTGAATCGTAATCGTGTCAATCAAGTTCCGGTAGATGGCGGGGTATGTTATATTGAGATTTAATATGGAGGGTTATCACATTTGGTGTTTAACGATTAACAGGGTGTTGAAAAAGTATATATTTGCACGCCAGGTTGTCATTCCCGCGCAAGCGGGAATCTAGAACTTGTTGATTTCACACGAACTGGATTCCCGATTAAACATTCGGGAATGACAGCATGGGAGTTTTTCAACACCCTGCTAGTTATTCTATATGAGATCATCCCATTCTGATGAAAAAGGTGCAACGGCTCCTTCAATATCTGGAGAGACAATTTAAAGACCGGGCCATTGAACTGGGTTATTCTAATCCCCTGGAACTATTGGTGGCCACCATTCTGTCGGCGCAATGCACCGATGAGCGGGTGAATCAGGTCACCCCGGCGTTGTTCAAGAAATACAAGACTCCCCTGGATTATGCCCAGGCCGATCTGTCCACCCTTGAGCAGGAGATCCGGTCCACCGGCTTTTACAGGGCCAAGGCCAGAAATATCGTCCGCTGCTGTCGGCGACTTGTCGAGGAGTACCACGGACAGATCCCGGATACGCTAGAGGAGTTAGTGACTCTTCCGGGCGTGGGGCGAAAGACAGCCAATGTGATCTTGGGAAACCATTTCGGAAAACCGGCCATTGTGGTGGATACCCATGTCAAGCGAGTCTCGCAGCGATTAGGACTGACCCATTCGAGTGATCCCGACGAGATAGAACATGATTTGGCCAGGATACTCCCCAAAGAGCGGTGGACGGTGGCTTCGCACCAATTGCTGCTTCATGGTCGCTACGTCTGTAAGGCCAGGAGACCACACTGCTCACAATGTGGTCTCTTCGGGATCTGTACCTGGAAAGAAAAGACCCAATTCCGTTTCCGTGGCGAGAATTGACAGCACTATAAAATCTTTATATACTGATAGTTTAAACAAGTTTAACCGATTTTTTGTAAGATAACTCTGATGATCAGGAGTATGACGGGGTTTGGTCGGGTCCAGGCGGATTTTGATGGACTCATGATGGTGGTGGAGGTGCGTTCAGTCAATCACCGGTTCTTTGACCTGACGCTGAGGCTTCCCAAATCCCTCCTGTTCCTGGAGCCCTCTCTAAAGAAGGCATTGCAGAAACGGTTTTCCCGAGGACATTTTGATCTCTTAGTACAACTCGAAGGAGGTGAAAAACCGCTCTTGCAATTGGCCCTGGATCGGGAACTTGCCCACCAGTACCACCGGGTCCTGGAGCAGTTGCGTATGGATCTGGGTTTGCAGGAGAAGATCACGCTTTCCCATTTCGTTCACTACCGTGACCTGATCCGTGTGGTAGAGGGAAACGGTCACCTGGAGAGGCAGGCCCGCCTGGTGGAGCGGCTGGCGTCTAAGGCAATGGATGCCCTTGAGGCCGCCCGTATGGCAGAAGGAAGAGGGATTATTAAGGATTTTCAGGAACGATTGCGGGAGATTGATCGGGCCATTGGCCGGATCAAGAATAGATTGCCCAGAGTGATCAGAGGCTACCAGAGGAGGCTTTCGGCCAGGGTCCGCGAATTGGCGCGAGGAATCGAGCTTAACCGGGACCGGTTGGCCCAGGAGGTCGCCTTATATGCAGAGCGGTCAGATATTAGCGAGGAGATCGGCCGGATGCGAAGTCATCTGGAACGATTTAGGGAGTTCATGAAGAGCCGTGAGGCAGTAGGACGTTCCCTGGACTTTTTATTGCAGGAAATGGTGCGTGAGGTCAATACCATCGGGTCCAAAGGTAATGACTCGGTCATCTCCCATGAGGTTGTATTTGTCAAGGGGGAGCTGGAAAAGCTAAAGGAACAGGTCTTGAATGTAGAGTAGATAGCAATTCGCACGGAGGCACGTGAGGGCCTTTTCGTTTGTGTATCCGGACAGGCCCCACATAAGAAAGGCTTGGGTATGGATCAGCGCAGAGGTTTACTGTTTGTGGTCTCGGCCCCATCCGGTGCCGGCAAGACCACCTTGTGTCAGGAGACTATAAAAAGCGTACCCAATCTTGAACACTCTATTTCGTACACCACACGTGAACCCCGTCCAGGCGAGGTCCATGGGAAGGATTACTTCTTTGTCAGTCATGCCGAGTTCAGAAGGATGATCGAAAACAATGAATTCCTGGAGTGGGCAGAGGTCCATGGCCACCTTTACGGGACGTGTCGGGAACTCTTAATGAGTATCACCAGCCGGGGAGCAGACGTGATCCTGGACATAGATTCCCAGGGGGCAATGCAACTTAAAAAGAAAGAGGTAGATGGGGTCTATGTCTATATCCTGCCGCCGTCATTTGAAGTGCTCAAGGCCCGTCTGATGGAGCGTAAGTCAGAATCGCCCGATGAGATCGCTAAAAGGCTCAAAAAGGCCCGCGAGGAGATCTGGAGTTATCGGGAGTATTACTACCTGATTGTCAACTCCGATGTCCAGAGGGCCAGAAAGGAGCTCGAGGCCATTATCATCGCAGAGCGGATTAAGATGAAACGGATGAATCTTTCTTGGATAGAGGAGACCTTCATTAAGCCCAAGTTTGGCGAACGACCTGAAAGTTAAATCATGCAGATGCAACAGACCCTAAAAGGAGAAAGAAAGCCATGGAGATTATTTCAGTTCCCATTGTAGTGGATGAAGAAAAAATCGATAGTCGCTATCGCCTCGTGATCGCGACCTCCCAGAGGGCAAGACAGCTCATGGAAGGCAATGGACCAGCCATCCAGACCCGATACAAAAAGGCCACTACTGTTGCGCTGGAGGAGTTTCTGGAGGGCAAGCTTGAGATCTATACCGGTAAGGACGCCAAGCTGGCCCAGCGGGAGTCCAGACGGCTCCGGGAGGAGGAGATGAGGCATCAGGCCCTCCAGGCCAAGGGAAGGGAGATCACTAGCGAAATCAGTAGAGAGCTGAGTGTCTACGTGGATGATACCCATTCCAAAGAAAAACGCGAATCGGAGGAATAGGACCGTTTGATGCTTTCGGGTAAGAAAATCTTACTGGGGGTGACGGGCAGTATTGCTGCCTACAAGGCCGCTTTAATTCTCCGCCGTCTGATGTCAGCGCGTGCGGAGGTGACTGTGGTGATGACCGAGGCGGCCCAGAGATTCGTCGGGCCCCTGACCTTTGAGAGTCTTTCCAGACGGCCTGTCTATCATAATCTTTTCGATCCCCGTGAGGAGATTATTCACCTCAGTCTGGCCCGGGAAACCGATCTGATTCTGGTGGCCCCCGCCACGGCTGATTTTCTGGCCAGGATCGCCTATGGTTTTGCCGATACCCTTCTGTCGACCGTTCTGCTGTCCGCCCGCTGCCCGATCTTTCTGGCCCCGGCCATGGACGCTGTGATGTGGGAAAATCGCATGGTACAAGGCAATATCCGCCGACTGGATGAGATGGGGATGAGGATCATTGGTCCCGATGAGGGCCCTCTGGCATCAGGTACGGTGGGGATGGGCCGGCTGGCCTCGGAGGATCGGATCGTCTCGGAGATCA
>DATECO010000084.1:0-9227 GCA_035286865.1 Nitrospiria bacterium
CAAGACTCCCCTCGCTCCATCGATAGACATATCCCCCAGGAGAGGACTGGAAATGGCGCGATGGGCGGCCTGCACGGCCCTATTTTCCCCTTTAGAGATCCCCATCCCCATTACGGCGCGGCCCATATGGGACATTACAGTCCGGATATCGGCAAAATCTACATTGACCAGGCCCGGAATGGTTATGAGATCCGCTATCCCCTGGACCGCTTGCCGTAGCACATCATCCACTACTTTGAAGGCCTCGATCAGTGAAGTCCCACGGTCCACCACGCCTAGCAGCCGCTGATTAGGAATCACTATCAGGGTGTCACATACCTTGCGCAAATTTTTCAGTCCCTCTTCGGCCTGGCGGATCCGCTTGCCTCCTTCAAACTGAAATGGTCTAGTCACCACCGCAACGGTTAAGGCGCCTACCTCCCTTGCCATCTCAGAAATCACGGGGGCTGCCCCAGTCCCAGTCCCCCCTCCCATCCCGGCCGTGACAAATACCAGGTCCGCCCCCTGCAGAAGTTCGCGAATCCGATCCGCATCCTCCAGCGCAGCATCTCGTCCAACTTGGGGATTCGCCCCTGCCCCCAGTCCCCGGGTGAGCTGGGCGCCCAACTGCAGTCGGGTGTGTGCCTTGGAGAGCCCCAAAGCCTGCGAGTCAGTATTAGCAGCAATAAATTCTACACCCTCTAAGGAGCAGCCAATCATAGTATTGATCGCATTGCACCCTCCTCCCCCAACACCCACCACCTTGATCTTCGCCGAATGGGTATCCTGATCCACTTCATCAAAAATCAACATCACAGATGCCTCCTTTCTATGGTAGGGCCTGCTCGCTCAACTCGCAATGCTGCCAATTTAAAAAAGCTCTTTGATCCACCCCTTCATTTTTCCGAACACTTTGGAACCTAAATGACCATTTTTGTAATGAACCGGTTCATGATGCCCCATTTCCTTTATTCCATATAGAATCAACCCCACGCCTGTGGCATGCGCAGGGCTGTTCACCACATCGACCAATCCTGTGACATTCATAGGAAAACCCCGCCGGACGGGCAGTTCCAGGACTTCCTCTGCCAAATCCACGATACCCTCCAGCATGGCAGTTCCCCCGGTGAGGACGACTCCAGCGGCAATCTTCTCCTCGTACCCTGCTTTCCGGATTTCACGGGAGACCAGGGTAAAGATCTCTTCGACACGGGGCTCAATGATCTCCGTAAGCAGAGTCCTGGGCAACTTGCGGGGGGGTCGCCCCCCTACACTGGGGACTTCGAGGGTCTCTTCGTTCCTCACCATCGAGGTCTTGGCACAGCCATAGCGGATCTTAATCCGCTCGGCCTCCTGTGCTGGGGTGCGTAGTCCGATTGCGATATCACTGGTCAGGTGATTTCCACCAATGGCCAGGACCGCACTGTGCCAGATACTCCCATCCAAAAAGATGGCCACATCCGTGGTCCCACCTCCGATATCCACCACAGCCACCCCCAGTTCCTTCTCCTCCAAGGTCAGGACCGCCTCGCCAGAGGCAAGGGGCTGCAGGATGAGATCAAGAACCTCCAGACCCGCACGGTTCACGCTCTTGACAATGTTCTGGGCAGAGGCTACCGCTCCCGTGATGATATGCACCTCAGCTTCGAGTCTGATACCGGACATCCCCAAGGGATCCTTGATCCCTTCATGATCGTCCACGACAAAGGCCTGTGGGAGCACGTGCAACACCTCCCGATCCAAAGGAATGGCCACAGCCTTGGCCGCCTCGATCACCCGCCGGATGTCCGCTTTGCGAATTTCACCGTCATTCACGGGGATCACCCCCCGGCTGTTGAATCCCCGGATGTGACTGCCGGCGATACCGGTATAGACGGCATTGATCTCCACCCCAGCCATCAATTCGGCCTCTTCCACCGCCCTTTTGATGGACTCTACCGTATTGTCAATATTGATTACGATCCCCTTCTTTAACCCATGGGAAGGGCTGGTTCCGATGCCAATAATTTCCACTGTGCCTGCCCCCCCATTCAACGCGCAAGTGGTGGTGGACTGCCCAGTTTTGACCTCACTCACCACGGCACATATCTTCGTGGTGCCGATATCTAACCCCACCACTATATTATCTCGCCTGCTCAATCGCCCCCCCCCGAAGCTGATTCATCGTTATTCGTTATACGTTACTCGTTAACCGTGAAAAGGAAGAATTTTGCGAATAACAATTAACGAATAAGGTTTAACGTAATCCTCTCAGAATGTTTTCACAATCACTTGGTCAACAAATCTGAGATCGATCTCTTCATGGGCAAGACCCCTGGCCTTGAGGTCGCTCTGGATGGCCAGAAAACTCCTCCACTTCTCCTCATAGGCCCCATCACCTATCCTCAGCCTATATCCCTGAAGATATAGCCTAGGATCTCGGCTGCCATGGCTAACATCCACCACAATCGGTTCCTCAAGAGCCGTCGTGCTTGTGCTGGCCACGCCAATGCCATGTAGATCTTGTACCAATCCGATCAGGGCTAAACCTGTCTGGAGGCGCCTCAGGGGATCGATGTCTTGCCGCACAAGGCCATCCAGGGGAATTCCTCTAATCCGAGGGAATAACCCCGATCGATCCTGTGCTGAACCCAGGACAACTCCCGTCGGATCCACCCAGTGAAGTCCCTTTTGACTTTCCACTACGGCAGCTGGGGTTCGCTCCTGGACATGAACCATCAACGTATCCGGTAAGACCTTGCGTATCCGCACCTCTTGAACCCAGGGATTGTCCGATACCTCCTGTATGAATGGGAGGAGGTCCAGTGTCAGCAGGTTATGCTGGAGGACCGGTTCAAAGATCGCCCTGATTTTCTGCGATCGAATGTGAAAGGTCTCAGATACCTCAATGTGGCGCAACCGAAAAAAATCAGGTTGCAGAATCATCCCATATCCTAGCCAGAGTGGGAGGACGCCCGCTACCCCTCCAATGCTCAAGCGCAAGATTCGTCCGACAAAGACGGATTTGATCCGCCCATGGTTTTTTCGAAATATCTTTGGATAGATGGTGTTCATGATCTAGCCGCCATTCTCAAGCGAGGGTCTCGCATGGCACGATCCGTCATTGCCCACTGCCAATTCCAGGATCCTGTTGATCAAGGCATCAAAGTCCATCCCCACTCCCCTGGCGATCTCCGGAAATAAACTGGTCTGGGTCATACCCGGAAGGGTGTTAAGCTCCAGAACATATGGGACTCCCTCCCCATTCACAATGAGATCGACCCGGCTGTACCCCCTACAGCCCAAGGCCCTGTGGGCCGCCAGGGCACAGTCTAGGGTAGTTTGGTAAACCTCTGGTGAAACCCTGGCCGGGAAGATATGTGTCGACATACCGGGTATATATTTCGCCTCATAATTGTAGAAAGGCGTCCTGGAGAGGACCTCAATGGCTCCAAGCGACTCGTCACCCAGGATTCCGACGTGAACCTCCTTCCCCGAAATATACCTTTCAACTAGAACCTCCGGGTCATACCTTAAGGCCAGTTCCACAGCCCCCAATAGCTCCTGCGCTTGATGGACAATGCTCACACCCACACTGGATCCCTGAGAGCAGGGTTTGACCACGATCGGAAAGTTAAGCGTCTTGGAGATCGCCGTATAGTTCTCACCCCGCTTGAGGACCACAAACTCCGGCACAGGAATCTTGTGGAACAGAAAGAGTTTTCTGGAGGCAATCTTGTTCATGCCCAACGCACTGGCCAGGACACCTGAACCGGTATAAGGGATGTTAAGAATCTCTAGGAGTCCCTGGATCGTCCCGTCCTCTCCTTTAGGGCCATGGAGGGCAATGAAGGCCAGATCGATCTTCTCCCGCTTGACGGTTTCTGGCATCGCTTCACTGACATCAATCCCCACTGCTGTATATCCCAGGCGTTTCAGCGAGGCCAGGACCGCTTCACCTGTCTTGAGGGAAATTTCCCGCTCAGCAGAGGTGCCGCCCATCAAGACCCCGATTCTTTTGGATTTCAACAGGCCCATCACGACTTTAAATCCTCGCCCACAACCATGACCTCCAGATCCATCTCGATTCCCTTTTCCTCTTTCACCCGCTGGCGGATCTCACGGATGAGGGACAGGACATCTGCAGCCGTGGCGCGTCCCCTGTTCACGATAAAGTTTGCATGTTTCTCCGAAACCTCTGCGTCACCCACCCGATGGCCCTTGAGCTGCAGTTCATCGATCAACCGACCCGCTGAATCCCTGGAAGGATTTTTGAAAATACACCCCGAATTGGGGAGGTGAAGAGGTTGGGTTTTTCGCCGGTGATTTAATGAAAAGTCCATCCGGGATCGGATTTCGTCACGCGGGGCCCCCTTCAATTTCAGATAGGCCCCTAATATGATTCCTTGTGGAAGTCTCGATCGACGGTAACCGAACTCAAGTTCACCCTTGGGGTATTCCTTCACATGCCCTTCAAAGTCCATGATCCTCAGGGTCTTCAGTACGTCTGCAATCTCTCCCTCATGCGTCCCGGCATTCATCACAATAGCCCCGCCTAATGTGCCCGGAATCCCACAGGCAAATTCAAGCCCGCTCAGACCCAACTTGAGCGCATGCTGAGATAGCTTGGGAAAGGAGATACCTGCCTCGGCATAAAGGCCTTCCTCAATTATATGTGGGGGCCCGTCACTGGCAGGGCCAGAGGTCTGGCTAATGCATGTGACCTTCTGCAGGCGGTTGAGCTTGACCACGATCCCCCTGATCCCGCCATCCTTCACAATCAGATTGGTTCCCCCCAGCAAGAAGAGCGGAACCCCTTCCTTCCTCGCTCCCAGCACCAACGTTCTGAGGTCCTCCAGGTCACGGGGAACCACCAGGGCATCCGCCGGGCCGCCGATTTTCATGGAGGTGTGGCGACCCATGGGTTCGTGGAGGTGAACTTCGCCGCGCATTTCAGATAGGGCGGCCTTAACGGCTCCTAACTCCTCTCCATTTGGGGCGGATAAGCTAAAGTTTTTCAATCAACTCCTTTCCCACCTTCCAGATATCCCCTGCCCCCAGTGTCATCACCAGGTCGCCCGATCTCAGCATGGACAGGACCTGACTCATCATCTCGTCTCTGTGGGGAGTATAAACCACCTCTCTGTGGCCATGGGTTTTGAGACGCTCAAACAAGTGGGCCGAGCTCACCCCTTCAATAGGCTTCTCCCCTGCCGAATAGATCTCGGTCAGAAACAGGACATCTGCCTGATAAAAGGAGGTGGCAAAATCATCCATCAGGTCACGGGTGCGGGTGTAACGATGCGGTTGAAACAGCACGATCAGCCTACCTTTCCACCCCATCCTCGCAGCCGCTAGTGTGGCCTTAATCTCCGTGGGGTGGTGACCGTAGTCATCCACCACCAGGATTCCCCGTCTCTCCCCGCGAAGCTGGAATCGGCGTTCCACTCCCTTAAACTCGTAGAGGGCCTGGCGGATTTTTTCTACCTCCTGATCCAATTCTAAGCCCACCGCGATCGCTGCCAGGGCATTGTACACATTATGTATGCCGGGGACGTTGATCTCAAATATGCCCAGATCCCTGCCCTTCACGTGGACAGAGAATCGGGTCAGCCAGCCCCTAAACCCCTCCTCACGGGCCATCAGATCCGCCTGGCCGGTCATCCCGTAGGTGACATAGCGTTTCTCAATACGCGGGAGGATTTCCTGGATGTGGGGCTGATCCAGACAGAGGACCACCGCTCCATAGAAGGGAACCTTGTTGACAAACTGCGAGAAGGCCGTCTTGATCCGCTCGATATCACCATAATAGTCCAGGTGCTCCCGGTCTATGTTGGTGACCACGGCGATGGTCGGCGACAATTTCAGGAATGAACCATCGCTCTCATCCGCCTCGGCCACCAGGAACTCGCCCTGGCCCAGCTTCGCATTGCTCCCGAACTGGTTGAGCTTGCCACCAATTACAACCGTCGGATCAAGTCCCCCATGGGCCAGAACCGGGGCAATCATGGAGGTGGTGGTGGTCTTGCCGTGGGCACCCGCCACAGCGATCCCGTATTTGAGGCGCATTAACTCGGCGAGCATTTCGGCCCTGGGAATGACCGGGATGAGGTCGGCCCTGGCCGCCTGTATCTCCACATTCTCCGAGGACACTGCGGATGAGACGACCACGACTTGGGCCCCTTCCACATGGGAGGCTTCATGGCCCACATAGATCTTGCCGCCTAGATTTTCTAAGTGTTTGACGGTCTCGCTATAGAAAAGATCTGAACCTGTCACTCTATAACCTAGGTTTAAGAGCACCTCGGCAATCCCGCTCATCCCGGATCCCCCAATCCCGACAAAGTGAATGTGTTGGATCTTTCTAAACATCGTTCTTCGCTATTCATTAATCGTTATTCGTTAAACGTTATTAATGATAAAGGCTAACTTTCCGAATAACGAATAACGTTTAACGATTAACGTTCAATCAGTTCAAGACAATGTTTTACAATATCCTCGGCTGCTCGAGGGTTTCCCTTGGCCCGGCTCTGTTGGGCCATTGTCCGCAGCCTCTCACGGTCTCCCATCAATTCTAATACCTTCTCCACAATGATCGGTCCGTTGAGCCGGTGATCCTCAATCACGATGGCCGCTCCGGTCTCGGCCAGGGCCAAGGCGTTTTTCAGCTGGTGATCATGAGCGGCATGGGGATAGGGAACCAAAATGGCCGGTTTCCCACAGGCCGTGATCTCGGCCAGGGTTGTAGCCCCCGCACGACTCAGGACAAGACCTGCCTCACGATAGACCTGCCCCATATCGAACAGGAAGGGCTCCACACGTGCCTTGACCCCCTTGTCTTCATAGGCCCGCCTCACCTCTTCATAATCACGCTCGCCGGTCTGATGAATAATAGAAAGATCCGGCTTCAGCCGTTTAAAGTCCTCCAGGGACTGTATCATGGCCTGATTGATAGAGTGGGCGCCCTGACTGCCACCCAATACCAATAGGGTATGACAGTCCGGCCCTAGTGGATAAGAGTCTGTGATCTCGGGCGACACCAGTTCACGTCTCACCGGATTTCCAAGGACCGCAACAAGCTTCATCTGTTTAAAAAAAGCCCGACTCTCCTCAAAGGCCACCACCACGAGATCCGCCCGCCCGAGGCGGGCCAAGGTCCGGTTGGTCCACCCAGGGATGGCATTGGGCTCCAAGATCACCCTCCTGATTCCGAGAATCCCCGCTAAGAGAATGACCGGGCCACTGGCATAGCCCCCGATCCCGATCACGAGATCCGGCTTAAAGTCCCGGAGGATCCGGTAGGCATCCATCAGGCTCACAGGCAAAAGCGTCAGGGTTTTCAGTATTTTTATCACACCCCGGCCGATCAGGCCCTCCACCCGGATCGCCCGGAAGGGAAAACCCTCCCTCTGAAGGACCCTGCCCTCTAGGCCTCGCGGGGTCCCCACAAACAGAATCTCGACATCCTTTATCTGTGGGGGCCCTTGCGGTGCAGTGGCTCCTCCGATGCCCCCACGCCCCGGCCCGGCACTGGCAAAGCCAGCTGCCGGACCTTTGACCAGCCGCTTAAATTCCCGAGCCAGGGCAATCCCCGGATAGAGATGGCCGCCGGTTCCACCTGCAGCGATCAGGACCCTCATGGTATCTCCCTGTGCCGAGAGATGCTGATTAAAAGGCCCACCCCGATGAGGTTGGCCACTAGTGAAGATCCCCCGTAGCTCACAAACGGAAGGGGTAGCCCCTTTGTGGGGAGCAGCCCGGTGACCACCCCCAGATTAATCAAGGCCGCGACACCGATCATCAGGGTAATTCCTACAGCCAGGAATTGCCCAAAAGGGTCCACCACCTGGCTCGCCAACCGAAGGCCCCTCCACACCAGCATCATAAAACAAAAAAGTATTAAGAATGTTCCCAGCATGCCCAGTTCCTCACCAATCACAGAAAAGATAAAATCGGTGTGTGGATAGGGAAGGAAGAAGAGTTTCTGGCGGCCCTCCCCAAGCCCCATCCCCAGTCCCCCTCCAGAACCGAATGCCAGAAATGACTGAATGATCTGAAATCCTGTATCAGAAGGATCCTGCCAAGGGTCAAGAAAGGTGAGCCAGCGCTGCCTTCGATATTCTGTACCCATAATCAGGATGGCCAGCACCGGCACCAGACATAGTCCCAGGATAGAGAGATGACTCGCCCTTGCCCCCCCCACAAAAAGTAAGAGAAGGATCACCAGGCCCAGGGTCACGGCCGTTCCCAGGTCGGGCTCCAGAACAATGAGCACCACCCCCAGACCTGTGACCACCAGGACGGGTAAAAGCCCATGTACAAACTGATTCATCTTTCCGGAGCTTTTTGTCAGATAGTGGGCCAGGTAAATTAACAAGCCCAGCTTGGCAAATTCAGAGGGCTGAAACGATACAGGGCCGATTCGAAGCCAGCGCCGGGCCCCATTGATTTCCTGACCCAGACCGGGCACTAAAACTATACCCAACAGGATGAGGGAGAATAGAGTTAGGGGAATCACCCACTTCTGCCAGATCCGGTAGGGGATCCGGGACACCAAAAATAGCAGGGCCATCCCGGCTGAGGCCCAAATTAATTGTCGTATGAGAAAATAGCCACCCTCTCCATACTTTTTTAAGGCGATCACGCTGCTGGCACTGTAAATCATCATCACGCCGACCAGGACCAGGAGAAGGGCCAGGATCAAAAGGACCTTTTCTTCGCGCTGCTTTATTGAAGGCATTGCACCGCCTCCTTGAAGGCCCTACCCCGTTCCTCAAAATTCTGAAACATATCGAAGCTGGCACAGGCCGGTGAGAGCAAGACCACATCCCCCGAACGGCCCATCCGTGAGGCGAACCCCACCGCCTCCTCCAGTCTGGCGCACTCCATTAAGGGCGTAGAATTGCCCAGGGCCTTCTTGAACTTGTCTCTTGCCTGCCCGATCAGGATCACCTGCCTGACATTCTGCCGGATGGCGTCACGCAGCAAGGAAAAGTCACCCCCCTTGTCCAGTCCTCCTGCAATGAGAATAATGGGCTCTCGAAAGCTCTGAAGAGACATCAGAACGGCTCCCACGTTGGTACCCTTGGAATCATTAAAGTACCGGACCCCCCGGACTTCTCGGACAAACTCCAGCCGATGTTCAAGCCCAGGAAAGGCCCGCAGGGCCTGAACGATCACACGGGGTGTACACCCGCTCACTAGGGCCATGAGGCTTGCGGCCATGGCATTCTCTAGATTATGAACTCCCTTGATCCGGATCTCATCGA
>DATECO010000085.1:0-2592 GCA_035286865.1 Nitrospiria bacterium
CCCTGTACTATACTCGACTCATCTATAGTTGATTGTCCCCTTTTGAAAGAAAGTCATCATGACAGATCGGTTTTTTATTGCTCATATCTTTTTCTTTGTGGCATTGGTATTTCTACTGTGTGCAGCGGTGGTTGTGCTCAAGCGGCAGAGGACATCATGGAAACCGATGCTGCTTGCCGTGCTGCCATTGGGCCTGATCTTCATGACGGCGTATCTTGGCAAGCACTCACCCGTTTCCCACCAAGTGCTGAACATCTTCTATGATGGATTATTAATCTACAACGCTTACTATTTTTGGAATATCGGCCAGGTTTTGACCTTCTGGTTTTATGTCTTTGCGATTATCGCTACCGCACTTGACTTTGCCATGCATTTCGTGATCCGGATGATGTGATTTTGTGATTGGGTTGATACAGGGTGTTATGGTCATTAACAATGGTCTAGTGAACAGAGGGAGCGCGACATGAGACTAAAGGAAAAGGTGGCCCTCATCACCGGAGGCGGGACCGGGATTGGAAAGTCCACAGCGGAATTGTTTGCGAAAGAGGGGGCTGCCGTCGTGATCACAGGGCGGCGGAAGGAGAAACTTGAGGAGGTGGTCAGCACAATCACTCGTTCGGGAGGTCATGCTGCGGCCGCGCCAGGGAGTGTGACCAATGATGCAGAAGTCCGGGCTGCTGTTGAGCTTGCGGTGAGGACATATGGCAAGATCGATATCCTGGTGAACAATGCAGGCAATCTCATTCATAGCGGGTGGCTGCATGAGATGAGTGATCAGGCGTGGACGGAATCCCTAGACGTGTTTTTAAATGGTGTCTTTCGGACGTGCCGGGCCGTTATCCCCCATATGATCAAGAACCAGGGGGGGTCCATTGTCAACGTTTCGGCGACTGCATCGACGTTTGCCATCCCAGGTTTTTATGCCCATGCCTACGCAGCTTCTAAGGCAGGGGTCAATATCCTCACCCGAACCATCGCCATCCAGTATGCCAGCCATAAAATCCGGTGTAATGCAATTTGTCCTGCGGGGGTGGACACATCCCTGCTGGATGCCCTCCGCGCCGATCCCAAGGTGTGGAAGTCCTTCAACGCTTCTTATCCCTTGGGGCGGGTGGGGCGTCCTGAAGAGATTGCCCAGGCGATTCTGTATCTTGCCTCAGACGAGGCGGCCTGGACTACGGGCACCATTATGACCCTGGACGGGGGAATCACCGCCAAAGAGTAATCGTGGCAGGCTGCTGAAAAAGTTCATCTGCTTCGTTCTCGGTTCCTCGGAGATCCTCACGTACGATTTTAGTACGCTGCGGTCTCCTCGGCCCCTGCGGCCTCGCATCTGGAACTTTTTGAGCAGCCTAGAGGGGGAAAGGGTTTCTTTGAGGGCTGATAATCCTGTCGGAGGTGGACCATGAAGGTACTTGTCCTAGGCGCCACCGGACTATTAGGGGCAAACCTGGTCCGTGCCCTGCTTCAAAAGGGCTGCCAGGTCAAGGCATTTAAGAGAAAAACCAGCAAGACAATTGGAATCGCCGGACTTCCCATTGAAACGGCCGAGGGCGATGTGATGAACCGTGATTCAATTTCGGAGGCCCTCAAGGGATGTCAGGTGCTCTTTCATGCAGGGCCTTATTATCCTACGCTCACAATCCCCGTACAGGAGGCTGTGGACTTGGGGCTTACTGACGTCCGCAACGTTATGGAGTCAGCCAAGCAGGCCCGAATCGATCGTGTGATTTATACCAGCGCCCTCACCACCATCGGGCCTCCATCCCGAAAAGGTACATTAGCAAATGAGGACTGCGCTTTTCAGACACGCTATACGAACAATCCCTACCTTATGGTCAAATCAGCAATGGAGGAAGAAGTCCGCCGCTACGCCAGGAAAGGGCTGCCGGTGGTGATCGTCAACCCTACCGCATTTTTAGGCCCCTACGATTCTCGCCCCAGCAGCGGGACACAGATCCTGATGATTGCCAAACGCCAGATGCCTGCCTATATCGAAGGACTCACCAATGTGATCGATGTGCGAGACGTGGCGATGGGAATGGTTCTGGCCTTAGAGCGGGGGCGAGTGGGGGATCGGTATATCCTGGGCCATCTCAATACAAACCAGAGTGAGCTTAATCGTATGATTGCCCAGGCGGTAGGCGTGTCCCCGCCCCGTATCCCGGTGCCGTATGAACTGGCCCGCTGGGGGAGCAAGTTCGGGGAGTGGACCTTCACCCATGTCTTTCACAGGCTACCCCCGGTTCCTGGCTTTTTCGTGGAGGTGCTCGCACAGCTCCAGCACTATGACTGCAGCAAAGCGGTGCGGGAACTAGGGCTACCTCAGAACCCGGTGGAAGATGCCATCCGGGATGCCGTGAAATGGTTTCGAGAAAATGGTTATCTCTCCTCCTGAGGCGGGTAAGCCATCTATTGTAGGGGCTTGCGTCGCCCCCTCCACCGGCAGAGCCGGATGGAGCCTCCCCCTCGCGCTCGCCTTGCTCGCTGGGTAGATCCCCACGGTCGGCGCTAGCCAGAGGACCCCGCCTTCAGGCGGGAGTGGATGCGGCGGTTGCGCATGAAGTGGGTTCCAATCCGTGCCACGGGCTT
>DATECO010000086.1:0-3864 GCA_035286865.1 Nitrospiria bacterium
AACAAAGGCGCAAAGCCAACACCAGTCATCAGTGTTGAGTGATCAGTGATTAGGAGCCGTTACGAAATAAGTTGAACAACTCATGTTTTTGAAAAACCAAAAACAATATGTCATTCCAGGTCTCCAATAATACGTCATTCCCGCAAGTTTGTAGCGGGAATCCAGGTTTTTAAAGATCTGGATGCCCGACCCGCCTGCCGGACGGACAGGTAAAATTATTCGGGCATGACGAGCCGACTTGTAATAGTTATTTCGTAACGGCTCCTTAGTTGTAGAATTAAAACCCCTTTCATCAGAAGAGACCAGGAAGCCGGATCACCCCCATGACCTTGCCAAGGATACGGAAGTTATCCCCTTTTGTGAACGTCATGGCTTGATGGTGAGGGTTCTCTGGCTGTAACATGATCTTATCACCGCGGTGAAAGAAGCGTTTTACCGTGGCCTCCTCGTCTACCAAGGCTACGACGATCTCCCCATTTTCAGCTACGGTTTGTACCTTTACCAGCACATGGTCGCCATCCATGATCCCAGCTTCAATCATACTGTCTCCTTTGACCTTAAGAAGGAAGGTCTGGCTGAATCGCACCATGGATCGATCTAATGCCAGGGTTCCGAGGATGTTCTCCTCGGCCAGAATTGGTTTCCCGGCAGCGACCTGGCCCAGGATCGGGACAGAAACGCTCTGAGGATGATCCGCTATTTCAATCGCACGGGCCCCGCTCCCGCGGGTCAGGTGACCCTTTTTCTCTAAAGCGTCAAGGTGCTTCTTGATTGCACTGAACCCCTTAATTCCAAAATGCCTGGCGATTTCCCTCAGGGTGGGCGGATATCCTGCCCTGGAAATATGCCTGGTTAGGAAGTTTAAGACCTCTGTTTGCCTTTTTGTAAGTTCAGCTTTCATAGGTGAACAAGTGTTCACCTTTCACTATAACCCAACCCACCAGGGCTGTCAAGAAGAAAAATCTCGGAGGAAGAACCTGAGGAACCTCTCGGAATATGGGCAAGTACATGAAGGGAAATCGGAAAGGAAGGGATGTTACAAGCACCTAAAATTATTTAAAAATTCATGATACAGGCCCGATCGGGATATTTATTCCCAATGGCTGAGGAGTGATTTGCTTTAGCCGTGTCTTAAGGTGGGAAAATCGCTCTTGGATCTTATTATTCTTAACCGCCACGGCCAGGGCTTTTTTCGTCCCGATGAGGATTAAGAGCTTTCTTGCTCGTGTGATTGCCGTGTAGAGGAGATTTCTCTGGAGCATGATATAGTGCGAGGTATGCAGGAGAAGGATTACCGCGGGGTACTCGCTCCCCTGGCTCTTGTGCACTGTGACCGCATAAGCAAGAGAAAGCTCATCCAGTTCATGAAATTCATACGAAACGATCCTCCCTTCAAAATTCACCTTAACTTCCTGCTCTTCAGGATCAATCCCCAGGATGCGCCCGACATCGCCATTGTATACTTCCTTCTCATAATTATTCTTAAGTTGCATGACCTTATCCCGCACCCGAAAGAGCCGGCCAGCCCGGGTTACCTCCTTGCCTCCCGCAGGATTGAGCAAGGCCTGGAGTTCCTGATTGAGGACCGAGACACCCAGGTTCCCTTTATGCATGGGACTGAGCACCTGGATATCCTCGACTGGGTCAAAGTGAAAGGTCTGGGGAATCCTATCGGATACCAGTTTCTTGACCTGTTCCATGATCTCCTCCGGGTCAGAGCACTCCCAGAAATAAAAGTCGCAGTGGGTCCCAAGTTCAGGCGCCTTTAGCGTCGGAAGGAGTCCTTCATTAATCTTGTGGGCATTCAGCGGGATCAGGCTCTCCTCTCCCTGACGAAAGACCTCAGTGAGTCGGATCACAGGCACCACACCAGCGTCAATGATATCCCTCAAGACCTGCCCCGGGCCGACTGAAGGGAGTTGATCAATATCCCCCACCAGGAGGAGGGTCGCCTGGAGTGGGATTGCCTTCAAAAGATGATTCATGAGAAGGAGGTCAATCATGGAGGCCTCATCGACGATGATGAGATCAGCTTGTAAAGGATGTTCCTGATTGCGCTGAAACCCTCCCCCTTTGGGGCTAAACTCCAGCAGCCGGTGAATGGTCTTGGCCTGTCGATCCGTCGCCTCCTCCATACGCTTAGCGGCCCGGCCGGTGGGGGCCGCCAGGAGGATCTTCACCCCCTTCTTTTCAAGGATTTCGATGAGACATTTGAGGATGGTCGTCTTCCCGGTCCCCGGCCCCCCTGTGATGATCAACAGTTTTTCAGTGAGTGCCATCTTGATGGCCTGGCGTTGTTGTGGAGCAAGGCGAAGCCGGTTCACTTGTTCAATCCATAGGAGGGCACGTTCTGGGTCAATGGTGATTGGAAAATGCTGGGCGTGGGCAAGGTCAGTGAGTCGTTTCGCAACATTTTGTTCGGCGGTAGAGAGTCGAATTAAGTAGATGGCCAAGTAGTGCTCTTCCGGGATCTCCAGAATGACGATCCGCTCCTTTGTTCTGAGGTTCAATAGTGCCTGGCCGACCAAGATTTCATCAGACTCCAAGAGCTCTCGAGCCTCCTTGACGAGATGCTCGGAGGGCACGTAGACATGGCCTGCATCGGCCCACTTGCCGAGGATGTAAAGGATCCCGGCTTCTATGCGTGCAGGCGAGTCTTTGGCCACGCCAAGGCTCTGCGCAATCCTATCAGCGGTCTTAAAACCGATTCCTTCAATATCCTGGGCTAGCTGATACGGATTCCCTCTCAGAATGGCAATGGCCTGATCCTTGTAAACCTTAAAAATCTTGATCCCAAAGGTGGCACTCACTCCATGGGATTGGAGGAAGATCATCACCTCCCGAATCTCCTTTTGCTCTTGCCAGGCCCGGGTGATCATCCCAAGTCGGATCTCTCCGATCCCCTCCACTTCTCGGAGGCGAGCAGGCTGTTCGTTAATGACCCTGAAGGTCTCCAGCCCGAACGCATCCACAATCCGATTAGCATACACCGGACCGATGCCTTTGATCAGACCGGAGCCCAGATACCGCTCGATCCCAGAAAGGGTTGCGGGCATCAGGGTTTCATAACGCTCCACCTGGAATTGCTCCCCGTATTTTTTATGGAGGGCCCACTGACCATGGAGGCGAAGGGTTTCGCCTGGGGAGATGGAGCCAAGGTTGCCCACAATTGTCACCAGGTCACGTTTGCCCGGGACCTCAAGGCGGGCAATGACATAGCCATTCTCTTCGTTCAGATAAGTGATCCGTTCCAGGGACCCCTCAAGAGTGACCGATCCGCTCATGCCACAGTTTCTCCCCATTCGCTTTTCGCCGTTGAGAAAGTTTCGCGCATTTTACACCGATTGTACTGCACCCTCAACCAGATGCACAAGTCTCTGAAGACCACGTTTCACATCCCGCCCCAGGCGGACCTCGAGGACACGCAATCTCCTTTGGGTCATGGATTGAAAGTCTCCTAGGGCCTGGGACTGTTTTAACACACCGAAGGTATAAGTCTCACCTGGGATAAAGAGATCCTCAGGGTCCTCTGCCGTGATCTGTAAAAACAGCCCCTTTCTTGGCCCCCCTTTATAGAGTTGCCCAGTGGAATGCAGAAACTGCGGCCCAAATCCAAGCATTGTGGCTACACGATAGTGCTTACGGATCAGGTGGCGAAGTCGCTGTAGGAGCGCCTCGTGCCGGGGCGATCGGTCAATATAAGCCATCAGGGCCACATAGTCCGATTCCCTGATCTGGCCCAAGAATCGGCGGATGACTTCGACACACGACCCCCTGAACTTCTTGGCATCGGTCCCGGCATAGAGAAGCATCCCCTCTTCCTCAAGCAAGGGTTTCCTAGAGGGGAGTCGACCGGTTCTTTGA
>DATECO010000087.1:0-7392 GCA_035286865.1 Nitrospiria bacterium
ATGTGCTCAAAAAAAGTGAAGGCCTGCTCCACGGTCATATCCAGGACATCCGCGATGTTTTTGTCTTTGTACTTCACCTCCAATGTCTCACGGCTGTATCGCTTGCCCTTACACACCTCGCAGGTGACGTACAGATCAGGCAGAAAGTGCATCTCGATCTTAATTAACCCGTCCCCTTGACAGGCCTCACAGCGTCCTCCTTTTACATTGAAGCTATACCGGCCCGCCTTGTAGCCCCTCATCCTGGATTCCGGTACCTGGGCAAAGAGGTCCCGGACATATGTAAAGAGCCCCGTGTACGTGGCCGGGTTTGAACGCGGGGTCCGGCCGATGGGGGACTGGTCGATATTGATCACCTTATCGATCTCAGCCGTTCCCAGGATGGCCTTACAGGCCCCGGCCCGGTCATGGGCACGATACAATTGCTGGGCCAGGTTTTTGTAGAGGACCTCCAGGACCAAGGTACTCTTTCCGGAGCCTGACACGCCCGTAATGCAGGTGAAGAGACTCAGCGGGATTTTTACAGTGATCCTTTTTAGGTTATTCTCGGCCGCCTCTGAGATGGTCAGAAACTTTTTTGGGGGGCGGTGGCGCTTGGGAAGAGAGATGATCCGCTCTCTTCTGAGATAAAGCCCCGTGAGGGACTGATCAGATTTCATGATCTCTCGCGGCGTCCCCTGGGCCACGATCTCGCCTCCGTGGAGTCCCGCCCCGGGACCCATGTCAATCACATAATCGGCCGTTAGGATGGTCTCCTCGTCATGCTCCACCACCACCACAGTATTTCCCAGGTCACGGAGTCGGAGCAACGTATCCAGCAACCGACGGTTATCCCGCTGGTGAAGCCCGATGCTGGGCTCATCCAGGATGTAGAGCACCCCCACGAGGCTGGAGCCGATCTGGGTGGCCAGCCGGATCCGCTGTCCTTCCCCGCCAGAGAGGGTGGCCGCCGTCCGGTCCAGGGCGAGGTAGTCCACCCCCACATTTACCAGGAACCCCAGGCGCTCCCGGATCTCCTTTAAGATACGGTGCCCAATAAACTTCTCCCGCTCCGTCAATTGAAGGTCAGAGAAAAATTCATGGGCCTCCGTCACAGACATGCGCGTCACCTCGGCGATGGACCGGCCTGCAATCTTCACCGCCAGACTCTCGGGCTTTAATCGATCCCCGTGGCAGGCCGGGCAGGGATGAAAACTCATGTACTGCTCGATCTCCTCCCGAATAAAACCGGATTCGCTCTCCTCATACCGGCGTCTCAGGATCCCAATCACCCCCTCAAAGGCTTTTTTGTAAAAATGCCGCCGTCCATCCTTCTCATAATAGAAGGTGATCTCTTCCCCATCGGACCCGTATAAGAGTGCTCTTTGGTATTCCTGTTTTAGCTCCCCAAATGGCCTGCGCAGGTCAAAACCATAGTGCTGGGATAAGGCCTCCAGCATCTGATAATGATAAAGTGAATTTCGCCTTTCCCAGGGTCGTATTGCCCCATCCCGCAGGGATCGCCGCTTGTCAGGCACGATCAGATCAGGATCAAAGTCTAGCTTGGTCCCCAGGCCATCGCAGGTGGTGCAGGCCCCGTGGGGGCTGTTAAAAGAGAAAATCCGGGGGGTGAGCTCCGGAAGACTGGTTCCACAATTAATGCACGCCAGTTTCTGGCTGTAGAGCTGATCACCTTTTTGCCGATCCCGCCGGCCTGTCCGCCTCTGGCGGATTTGTGCCTCCCCCTGTTCTGCTGCATCCCCCTCCCGGCTGACCACCACGATCCCCTCCGCAAGGCTTGTGGCGATCTCAAGCGAATCGGCAAGGCGCCGTTCGATCCCCTCCTTGATGATCAGGCGGTCCACCACGATCTCAAGGGTGTGTTTTTTGTTCTTGTCCAGCACGATCTCCTGTGAGAGCTCGTACATCTTGCCGTCTATCCTGGCCCGGATAAAGCCCTGTCTTCGCACCTGCTGGAGTTCCTTCTTATACTCCCCCTTCCGCCCACGCACAATCGGGGCCAGGACCTGGATTTTGCTGCCCATGGGCAGACCGCAAATCGCATCTACCATCTGCTGAATCGTCTGGGCAGTAATGGGCCGGCCGCACTTATGGCAGTGGGGCTTTCCGATTCTGGCAAAGAGCAGCCGAAAGTAATCATAGATCTCGGTCACGGTCCCCACGGTGGACCGGGGGTTGTGGCTCACATTCTTCTGCTCGATCGAGATGGCGGGGGAGAGGCCTTCGATCGAGTCCACATCGGGCTTATCCATCTGTTCCAAAAACTGGCGGGCATAAGCCGAGAGGCTCTCCACATAACGGCGCTGGCCCTCGGCATACAGAGTATCAAACGCCAGTGAGGATTTACCCGATCCCGACAGGCCGGTAATCACGACCAATTTATCCCGCGGGATCTCAAGATCGATATTCTTGAGGTTATGCTCCCGGGCACCCTTGATCACAATTTTCTTATCGTTTTCCATAGGCATCAGAATAGAATAATCGCCGTTGTCCTTTGAGGTAAAATTTCATTTTAACATGTCATTTTGATTTAAGTAAATTGAAATTTAAAAGTGGGGCTGCTATAATGAGCCCAATTTTCCCCTTACCCTTAAAATCACTCAGGAAGGAAGGCGCAGCCATGCAGATGCATGAGAGCAAACCCGAGGTGGTCACCGATGTGAAGGACGACCCCCAGGCCCGCGAACTTCTACGGAGGGCCTCTGAGAAGACCTCACGTTGGGGCAAGGACTTTCCCGGCTTCAAAGCAGACCTGATCTGCAATAACCAGGGGAAAACCCTCAAAGGATCGGTCACGATCAGATCCCCCCGGGAGGTGGAGGTGTCATTGCCCGATGAGGGGCTCCAAAAATGGGCCCATGGGCAGATTAGTATGATGGCCATTCACCGAAGCTCCCGGCCTTTCGAGGAGGCAGATGGAAAATATATCCTCACACTTGCCGAAGAGGACGATCACCCCTTTGGAAGGCTTCTTTATATCCACGGGGATGGGATGAACTCCTGTTATCGGATCAAGGAGGATCGCATCACTCAGATCAACCGAAAGATGGAGCGGATTAAGTTCACCATCAATGTGGAAGAGAGCCTCACCACCCAGGATGGAAAGCATCTCACCACGCGCTACACCGTCTACTACTTCTCCCCCCAGGATAGCAGGCTGCTCCAGGCCGAGAGCTACATTGATCAACCCGCCGTGGTGACCCGGCCGGGCCCACCCCAGGCAGGCAACTTTTATCTCCCCGGACACCGGCAGGTCACCTACACTGACAATGGCGATACGATCACCCGGGTGCTGGCCTTTCAGGGACATAGGCTCCTTTCATAGAGCGGTCATCCTCTCAGGCTACTTCATCCCATTTCTACCCACCCGAGCCAGGGCACACCCGTATTGGCTTTTCTGCAACTCGTTGGTATTAAAAGCAGAGAAGTTGCACTCTCTATCCCTGGTTGATATAATTTCATTTAAAATGCAGGAGCATACCTTTTACATCCCCATCATCCACCTTGAGCACAGCCTTCGGAAAAGCTATGACCTTGGGCATCAATTTACCCTCATGCCTTTTCCAGATGATCTAGAGAAGGAGTACAGGCTTTTCGGACACGGGTATTTTAAGCGCCGTTACGGGGATGAGCTTATTAAAGAGATTAAAAAGGCATACATCCTTAAATATGTCCGAGATCCTGAGGAATTTAAATCTTTCAAAGATGTGATTTACAAGCTGGAGGACCCGATCATCTCCTTCCTGGTGGTCTTGAGACTGCTAAAGTCTACCGAGGCGGTATTTAAATCGATCCTTTTTTCGCCTGCATTGACCGAGGGGCTGCCATTTGACTTCATCGATTACCGTCTGCACGCATTCCATCCACGCATCCTGGACGAACATGGTCGCTTGGTTGAAGGTCAGGAGTTTGAAAAGTTCACGGAGGCCGATCTTCCCAACATCACCTTTTATTTTGGCCGACTTCTAAACCTTCTCAAGAATGAGTTTCACTACAGGCGTATTTTCAACACATTGCGATATTTTGACCTGGGTTATCGCAGCGCCAATATCGACACCCGTCTGATCTGCTTTTCTGTCGCCATGGAGGTGCTTTTTAAGCCTCTAAGGGGTAAGCTCACGCGGGGAATGTGCGAAAGGATCGCACAGTTTTTGAGTAAGGTAAACACTGAGCGGGATCAAATCTACAGGCGTTTTGTCGAAATTATTGATTTTCGGGCAAGGATCATTCACGGGGATATGACCTATATCGACCTATCACGGCCAGATAAGGTGGAACTGGTGCATGACCTCGAACACTTTGTGCGGCTGAGCCTGCAGAAAATATTCCGCCATGATGACCTGATCGAGATCTTCTCCTCGCTTCGGGAGAGAGAAAAATACCTCGCCACGCTTGCCGCTTGAATTTGCCCCATAAGTCCCACCCTTTGGATCACTCAATTCACCCTCTATTATTCTGCATAGAACAAAAAGGGCCTTCCTTTTGCATATTCTCCTCTAACAGGAAGCAGAACCTTGCCCTTTGAGACCGGCCGCCTGCATATTATTGGTAATTTATTCCTTTTTTAGGATATAAGATTTCAGGTAAGGATCGAGGCATGAGGGCACGGCTGAGTGTTCTATTAATGGCAAGTCTGTTTTGCCTTAGCCACGGACTTTGGGGATGTGGTTCAGGGGGAGATGGGCCGGGTTCGGATCCTACCCCGCCCCCTGCGATCGATACCACCCCGCCCATCACGTCAGTGAGCTGTTCCCCACCCTCCAATGCGGCAGGCTGGAACAACACCCCTGTAGCATGCAAGCTCGTGGTAACCGATAATCTGGACAGCTCTGGAGTTAGGGAGATCCATTATAAGATTGATCCAGCCCCTGAGATCGTTGCCCCTGGAGATAACATTACCTTTAATCTAGCGGATGAAGGCGAGACCCTTCTGATCTATTTTTCAGTGGATAAAGCGAATAACCAAGAAATACCCAATGTGAAGACGCTCAAGATCGACAAGTCCCTCCCATTCATCTTGGGAACAGTTTTCCCTGCACCGAATCCCAATGGTTGGAACACCTCCAATCTCATCGTGAAGTTCATTTGTTCAGACGGCCTTTCCACGATTGCCACTTGCCCCTCAGATATTGTGGTCCTGACGGAGGGTGCAGGCCAGTTGTTCAGCGGCACCACTGTCGATAAAGCGGGGAACAGCGCGTCAGCTTCAGTGATGGTGAACCTTGACAAGACTCCACCCAAAGTTTTGTCCACCCAGCCCACTGAGAAGGCCAGTGGCATAGACATCAATACCGACCTTAGTACAACTTTCTCTGAGCCGATGAATCCCCTGACCCTGACACCCAACACATTTATTGTTAATGCTGAGGGCAGCAAAATCCCAGGAGTGGTGATCCCAAGCAGAATCACTTCGACCTTCAAGCCGTCTACCAACCTGTCTTTTGCCACCTCCTATACAGCGACCCTCACCTCCGATATCAGGGACGTTGCTGGGAATCCCCTGGCGACATACGTGTGGAGCTTTGATACGAGAGACAGGACCTGGGGGACCGCCGCCGTGATTGAGAGCAATGAGGCATCCGCCACAAATCCCCAAATGGCGGGGGATGCCCTTGGAAATGTCATGGCGGTCTGGGTGCAAGGCACCGACATCTGGGCCAATCGCTTTCTGGCTGGCTCAGCCTGGAATTCTAACAACGCCGCTAGAATTGAGGCGAACGATGGGATTGCCTCAAATCCCCAGGTGGCCATGGATGCCAGCGGCAACGCCATGGCCGTTTGGGCGCAAGGTAACGACATCTGGGCAAACCGCTATGCGACTGGCTCAGGCTGGAATTCTAACAACGCTACTAGAATTGAGGCGAACGATGGGGCAGCCTCAAGCCCCCAGGTGGCGATGGATCCCAGCGGCAATGCCATGGCCGTCTGGATACAGCCAGGGGACTTCCTGCAGGGCTCGCCCGACAACCGCATAGGGATATGGGCGACCCTCTATTCAGCAGGCTCAGGGTGGAGCAACAGACCTACCGATCTTAGGTGTGTCATCTGTCTCGTAGATGCCAACTCCCCCAAGGTGGCGGCCGATGGCCTCGGGAATGCCACAGCGGTGTGGGTAATGAGCGGGCACATCTGGGCCAACCGCTATGCGATTCGCTCGGTCTGGAGCCGCGTCAACTCCACCCAGATTGAAAACAACGCTGGGACAGCCTCAAATCCCCACGTGGCGATGGATGCCACCGGCAACGCAATTGCGGTTTGGGCGCAAGGCAATAACATCTGGGTCAACCGCTATGTGGCCAGCACGTTGAGTTGGGAGGGTGGCGTTCAAATCGAAGCCAACGATGCGGTTGCCTCAAACCCTCAGGTAACCATGGATGCCAGCGGCAACGCCATGGCCGTCTGGGCGCAAGGTAATGACATCTGGGCCAATCGCTATGTGGCAGGTTCAAGCTGGAGTCCTGTCAACGCCGCTCGAATTGAGGTCAACGATGCGGCTGCCTCAAACCCTCAGGTGGCCATGGATGCCAGCGGCAACGCCATGGCCGTCTGGGTGCAGGGTAACGATATCTGGGCCAATCGCTATGTGGTGGGCAAGGGCTGGGGCCCGGCCTCCTTGATCTCCTCCCCCTTGATCGAGCAGACTACCGAGCCCGCCTCAAGTCCTCGGGTCGTGATGGATGTAAGCGGGAATGCAATAGCGATATGGGTCCAATCTGATGGGACATCTCCGAGCATCTGGGCAAACAGGTTTGACTAACCCAGCCCCCACGGCTCTCCAAGCCCTTTCTTGAAGCCAAAGCCCTGCCGTCTTTTCCTGTACATGGGCCAACATGTCTGCTATAATCAGCACAATTTTGAATGCCCAAAATATATTCTCTCGCAACTATCCCTTAGGGGTGCGCTCAAATAGTATGTTCGGGGCAAATGCTTATTCTCGCATACCCGATCCTTCCCTGCCTGTCCCCGCCTGTCGGACGGGCAGGGGCGGGCAGGTCGGAGGACCAGCCGTCTGTGTTGCCGCACGGGCCCCCACATAGAAAGGTTCCGGTCCCATCGTCTAGCCTGGCCTAGGACGGTGCCCTCTCAAGGCACAAACACGGGTTCGAATCCCGTTGGGACCACCAAACCACGCTGGCGAATTCGGGCATGATCCGAAGGGGTGATTATGTGAGAAGAAGCTTTTCTGCTTTTCTATTGATTGCTAGCGGATTCGAGCGCGAGAAGAGGCTTTTGACTTTCAAGGTTTCGTTCCACCGCAAGTGAAAGTAGCAATTCCTGCTATAGAACCATCATGTGTGATTGCAAGACCTGACACCTTTCGTTTGTGACACCTTTCGTTTGTGACACCTTTCGTTTAGACACCTTTCGTTCATTATAGATTGATACACATTC
>DATECO010000088.1:0-5487 GCA_035286865.1 Nitrospiria bacterium
CCATCGATTCTCCTTCTATCCTTTAACCGCTCCCGCCGTAAGCCCTTCCACAATCCGCCGCTGGAAAAACAAAACCAGCAGGATTACAGGAAGGGTAGCGATCATGGAGGCTGCGGCAATCTCCCCATAGGGGATTTCATGAAGTCCCGGAAACAGAGCAATGCCGACCGGGATGGTTCGAGAGGCCTCAGTCGTGGTGAAGGTTAGTGCAAAAAGGAACTCATTCCACGAAAAGATAAAGACCAGAATGGCAGCGGCCCCAAGGCCGGGTGCAGAGAGCGGCAGTAGAATCCTGTAGAAGGCCTGAAGCGGGCTGCAACCATCCATCTGGGCCGCTTTATAGAGCTCTCCGGGGATCTCCCGGAAGAAGCTGGTCAGTATCCAGAGGGTGAGAGGCAGGGCAAAGGTAGTGTGAGTCGCCATCAAAGCCCACCAGGTGTCCCTCAAGCCCAGGGCCCGGATGATCAGGTAAAGAGGGCTCACCGTGGCAATCGGTGGAAACATGGAGATAGCCAGTGCAATCCCTAGGATCGCTCCTTTTCCCCTAAATCCCATCCAGGCCAGGGCAAAAGCCCCCAGGGAACCGATCACCAAACAAAACAGGGTGGTCATTGAAGCCACGATCAGACTGTTGCCCATGATTCGGAAAAAAGGCTGATCCCTAAAGACAGCGACATAATGGCCCAGGGTGGGGTTCGTTGGAAAGATCGGGGGCAGAGCGGTCAGTTCGGTATCTGGCTTTATGGAGGTCATGAACTGCCACACCACCGGTCCCAGGAAAAAGATCGCGGTAGACAGCAGTAAAAATAGAAAGCCAGCCTTCTTCAAAGGATCCGCTCTCTTCATTGAACAAGCCTCCTCCAGTAGTCACGACCCAACAGCTTAAGATAGATCAGGCTGATGAATGCGACACAGGCAAACGTCATCACCGCGAGGGTCGAGCCATACCCAAACTGAAGAGTCTGGAACAATACCTTGTAAGCATACACCGATATCGTCTCGGTAGTATTCGCCGGCCCACCACCCGTCAGCACATAGATCGCGTCGAAGACACGGAAGGCATCCAGGGTCCGGAACAGGAGGACCACCAGGATCAGGGGCTTTAATGAAGGAAGCGTGATGTGCCAGAAGATCGCCCAGGGACCCGCCCCATCCACCCTGGCCGCCAGGTAAAGCTCCCTCGGAATGGTTTGCATCCCCGCCATCAGGAGGATCGCCGCAAAAGGGGTGGTCTTCCAAACATCCATAAGAATGGCTGAGTGGATTGCCCAGAAGGGACTCCCCAGCCAATTCACCGATTCGGTCACGAAGCCGGTTGCCATCAATAGATGGTTGAGGAGTCCGAACTCCACATTGTAGAGCCATTCCCACATTCGTGCTGTAACCACCGTCGGGATAGCCCAGGGGATCAGGATGATCGCACGCATCCACCCTCGGCCCGAAAATGGACGGTCCAAGAGGAGTGCTATTCCCAACCCAAGCATTAACTCCAGGGCCACAGAGACGGCCGTGAAGTAGACGGTATTACCCAGACTATTCCAGAACCGGGGATCGGCCATTAGAAAGCGATAATTTTCCAGGCCCACAAACGCGGCGATATGAAAGATCGGCAGCCGCCTCTGAAGGCTTAAGCCCACGGCCGCCAGGATAGGAAACAGCGCAATAGCGGCCAGCACCAGAAGCGCCGGGCTAATGAGCAGATAACCCAGATAGCGATCCGCAGGCCTCATGCCTCAGGCCTTCCGGAGAGGATATGGTCCATCTGAAGTTGGGCATCCTGCAAGGCCTTCTCCGGGCTCTTCAATCCTACCAGTACGGCAGAGAATTCAGGCTGCATCATTTGGGAAAACATCAGGTAATAAGGGGAAACGGGCCTCGGTCTGGCCGAAAGGAAAACCCCATACAGCCCGGTGATGAAGGGCTGGGCTGCCAGGAGTCGCTCGTCCTGGTATAAGGCCTTCCGGGTGGGTTTGTAGCCAATCTCAAGCGCCATCCATCGCTGGATCTCAGGAGAGGTTAGAAACTGGATAAGGGCCTCAGCCTCTTTGGGATGGCGCGAGTAGCGATTGATGCCCAATTGCCAGCCACCCAAGGTAGCCGCAGAGGAAAAGCCAGGGAAGCTGGGCAGTGGGGCCACTCCAACCTTTCCACGGACCTTCGAGCCTTCCCGATCAAACAGGTTCCATGCATAAGGCCAGTTGCGCAGAAAGATCGCCCTACCCTCTCCGAAGATGCGGCGGGTTGCCTCTTCATCGGCCGTAGTGACCATTTGCGGTGATACCCCGTAGCGTACAATCAGATCCCGCATGAAGGCGAGGGCCACCTGAGCCTGATCGCTGTCCAGGTTTACTTTTCCATCTTTGTTTAGCACGTCCCCTCCGGCAGACCAGATATATTCCAGAACATTGCAGATCAGACCCTCGTACTGTTTTCCTTGCCACACGAATCCTCTCAAATTAGGATCCCCTTCCCCTTTGAGGATCGTCTTGGAGATGACTACCAGGTCTTCCCAGATACGGGGTGGATCAAAATTATATTTATCAAGAAGGTCCTTTCGGTAGTACAAGAGACCTGCGTCAATATACCAGGGGACAGCATAGATTGTTCCTTCAAAGATCACCGCTCCGATGGGTCCTGGGAAGAACTGTTCGCGTTCCTCGGGTGGCAGGAGATGGGAAAGGTCACGGATCCATCCGGCCCGGGCAAATTCCTGGACCCAAATGACATCCATGGACAGCACATCGAATTCAGCCGACCGGCCTTCCAGGCTGATGACATAGAATTGGTGTTGCTGATCGGTCGAGGATGGAAGGGTCTCGTCCTTGACAATGATCCCCGGGTTTTCCTCCTCAAAGCGTTTGAGCAACGAGCGGAACGATCCAGGGCTTCCGGCAATCTTACCGTGTTTAAACACCACCTTCACCACTCCGGCCTTACCTTTTACCTCGTCCGGAGTGCTGCAGCCTAAGAGGAACCAGGCTGCGCCAAGAACAAGCAGCGTCTTATTGAATATCTGGATCATACGGCAATAACCCGTTCTCCCCGGTGCTCCAAAGCAATCCAGAGAGCCAGGTAGTCTCTGGCCTGACGGGTGATGAGAAAATTTCGACGTACATGCTCACGGCCCATCTGACCCATCTTTTTCCCTAGCTCTGGATTGTGGAGCAACTGGCGGATACGGTAGGCGGCTCCTTCGATCGAATGTACAAGAAAGCCGGTTACCCCATGGTGGATCTGTAGAGATATTCCTCCCACTGCACCGCCGATGACCGGCTTACCCTTCCAGAGGGCTTCGGCGACGGTCAGTCCAAAACCCTCTTTTGTGGATTTTTGGAGAACCACTGTAGCGCTTCGTTGAAGTGCATTGATCGTCCGATCGCTAAACGGAGGTAAAAGCAAGACATGGATGTCCGGATCGCCCTCAGCCGCTTCTCCAACACGGGCGAGAACCTCCTCTCCTTCTGGATCATCCGTAGCTGTCCCCCCGGCCAGAATCAACTGACAGTCATGATATTTTTTGACCATCCGATATGCATGGGTTACCCCTACCGGATCCTTAAAGCGGTCAAAGCGAGAAACCTGTAACAAGATGGGTTTGTCTTGGTTTATTTGATGAGCCTCTAATTCTTGACAAATCTCTTGATCCGACAGATCCTTATTTTTCTCACTCAGTGGATCAATGGATGGTGGGACAACAAATTGAGGGATGCTTAGACTCTGGGCGAATTTGGCACCTGAAAAAATCGCCCCATCATGCCGACTCACATAGGATTCCAACTCCTGCCAAACAGGAAGATAGGGATGTGACACATCCACATGGCAGCGCCAGATCCATAAACCATACTTGCGATGGAGTACAAACGCTGAAGGTTGTGGATCATGGATGAAGACAAGGTCGGCATCTAAGGAAATCCGTTTGGCATTGGCCTCATTCGCCTCACGATGGATCTCCCACATTTGGGTGGTGATCTTCGCTTCTTGCCCCTGCAGAGCATTATGGATCTTTTTTGTCACATCAAAGAAGGACTTGTCCCCTTTCATCACCTCCCATCTAGCTTCAATGCCCAGGTCCCGGAAAAGGGCCACCAGCCGGTTAAGGATCTCGGCCACACCGCCGCCCGTAAAGGTGGAGTTAACATGTAAGAAAGAGCGCCCCTCCAGTCGCGATGCCAATTGCGTTAATGCCCGCAACTCCTCTGGTTCGGCAATGAGACTGTAGGCAGAAAGCCCTTCCATCCTGAATCTCCTGGGAAAATGGTTACTAAAGGACAGAGAGGATCTGCTGACGCAAGCCTTCCAGGCTGTAGTGATATGGGTCAAGCCTCTGGATCCGCTGCGCCAGATCCTCTCGGCCCAGACTCTGGTTCAGCCACACCGAAAAATCGTCGGCAGGCCCGTGCAGACGCATTCGTGCCTCAAAAAAATGAAAATAGATGCTGCTAGCGCCCACGGTGCGCAAAGCCTCAATGAATTCGGGTAAATTCCCCGCCATCGGCCCCGCTTCCATGATAATTGTTACAGCATCATTAAAGAAAAATGCATCCCCATTCCGGGCAGCTCGGGGGGCAGGATTCTCCCGAAGGTATGTTTTGATAATCCTGATGAGGGCGTTGCGGACCTCCTCGACATCTTCGCAGCCATATAAGTCTAAACTGGCCAGCTTCTCAGCCAGGGCGCGCTCTTCCAGGCTCTCGGCAGCCCAGACAGCAAAGTCGTTTGTATATTCGGGGATCTCGATAGCAGCCTTCAGGTAGTATTGATGGGTATGATGAAAGATGACACCCGGTTCCGCTTCCCCGATGAGGGAGAGCAATTGGGGAAGATCCTGGGCTTGCCTTCCGGTGGGCTGAAGCAGGTTCATGCATTCAAAAAACTTAAATGGCTGCTTTGATCCGAGATCCTCTTCTTGCATCTTATCCTTTCTGTCGGACCGTATCACTTCTTGCCCGCTCTGCCTCTGTTCTATCTTGATTCTCGTGCCTGAGATAAACCGATCGGATTGGATATGGAAAGGTCATCCAGACCTGTCTCGGTCTTTTGCACCCATCGGTGGAAAAGGCGGAACAAAACCTTCCTGGCAATGAAGGCCAAAAGGGTCACCCCGAAGAACACCGCTAAAGAAAATATGATGCTATTCACTATGGCCTGGCTCATAGTTCTTACTCCTCGCTAAAGAAAAAAGTTGCCTTCATATCCTCAATCATCATCATTCTAACCACCTTCTCCAGGGATGAGAAAATGGTTAAAACCTCTTGACGAGAGAGTGACTCCAGCCCATGAAGTAATTTGCCCTGCGCAGCTTCAGGAGCCTTCTGTACAAGCTTCTTTCCTGTCTTTGTCAGGCTGATCTTGACCACTCGTCGGTCGGCCACATCCCGCTTCCGCTCGACATAACTTTTCTTCTCCAAACGATCCACAATGCCTGATACCGTGCTCATATGGAGGTACATCCTCTCGCTGAGTTTCCCCATAGAAAGTTGGCCCTCT
>DATECO010000089.1:0-3706 GCA_035286865.1 Nitrospiria bacterium
CGTCGAGAGGTCTCCGGCCCGTATAAAGAGGCCTTCCTCCGTAAATTCGATCTCTCCAGGTCCTACGACATGGGCCGAAAATCCATCATTCCGAAGCGCCTCTCCCAGCCACTGCATCTCAGGGAGATAGTCCTTAGACTCCTCTGAGACGACGATGGCCAGATTAGGATGGGGCTCACCCGCAACCCCCTGGATCATACGGGCAAAACCTTTCACAACTCCATCTCCCCCCCCGATCACGCCATCGCTCTGCCTGCTGTACAATTGAGCAAGACAGCCCGTTATCCCAAAACCACCCGGGACAGAGTCCAGTTCCGTACACACCCTTCCTCCGCCTGAGGCGGAGGACCCGGTGAGAATGATATCTGGCCGGATAATCCCGGGGAGATGGGGCTCGAACCGATTCATTCGCCCGTAGGCAATGAGCTCAGGTGGCTTTCCTTGATCCAAATATTGGCTGACCCATAGGGGCAGGCGTCCGCGGACACTCTCATGGTAGAGGGAGTTGAGGGCCTGATAAAATTTGAGGAGGTGATTCCCCAGATCTTGAAAGAAGCTGACGTCCTCCGGACTCATCCAAAAAGGTTCAGGAGAGATCCGCCAGCGCGGAGGATTTAGGGGAGTAGCCTGCATACCCTCCAGGATTGCGAGGCTCCTATGTATTCGGCGGTCTTGACTTTCCTTCACGATCATTGCCACGGTCTCACACAAAACTCACCTGTCCAACCGACGGGATGCTCAACAAGCGGTTTGCATGGGTATTTTTCAGAATTCCCAAGGTCACATTAGATTTAAAATACTACCATGGATTCTAGCGATGATCAAGCCATTCTCAACACGGCTGTTAACCGATCAGGATAATTTGTAAAGATCCCATCTACACCCAAGCTGATCCAGCGCCGCATTTCCTCTTCTTCATCCACTGTATAGACAAAGACCTTGAGCCCCACCGCGTGGGCCTTTCCAATGAGATCTATAGATACAGCCCGGGTGGAGCCGTGAACCGAAACGGCACCCAATTTCAATGCCCTTCGGATCACTCTCTCAGGCAATCCCATCTTAAAAAGATACCCTATCGGAATGTTCTTATCCAGCCTTCGGATCCTCTTTAATATCGATTCATCAAATGAGGAGATCAGAGGCTGTTTGTGATGGCCATGCTCTTCCAAACAGGACAGGAGTCTTTTCTCAAGTGAAGTGTAGGCCCGAAGGCCCTTCTTGATCTCCACATTGAGTCGCGCATGGGGACCGACCAGGTCAAGGACCTCCTGTAGGGTCGGAATCTGTTCCCCCCGATAGCACTCATTGAACCAGGACCCCGCATCCAGTGTCCTTAATGCCTTGAGTGTAGAACGGTCCACGCTCCCCCTGCTCCCCGTGGTCCGCTTCAGGGAGCGGTCATGGATCACAATCAACTCCTTGTCCAAACTCGAGTGAAGGTCCAGCTCGATCATATGGGCACCCATCTCCGCCGCCGTTTGAAACGCAGCCAGGGTGTTTTCAGGCGCATGGCCAGATGCCCCACGGTGGGCGATATTGAGAACCCGCTTCATGTCTCAGCGCTCATATTATTTGGGGGACTTGGACGGGACACCCATCTAAGGCGGACGAACCCTCGCCTTTACGATCAGGGCACTATACCACAGGCCCCAAAAACCGTCAAAAATCTATCACTTATCTTGATTTGTCAAGAGGCCTGTTTGCCTTGCCCACCCCCAGTTTTATCCTGATCAGGAGAATTTCATCATTCCCGCGGAGGCGCGAATCCAGAAGAGTGAGACGACTGATCAGGATCAACCTCTGGATCCCCGCTTTCGCGGGGATGACGTCGGTCGAGTTGTCCTTTACGAGAGACATTCGCCTGGGCCCCTAAAAATTGAGGGTATTCAAGGCCTGTTTGCTTATGGCCTTCTCATCGACCTGGTCGGCCTGGATACCATAGAAAATAGAGTTATTTAGAGTCATGTAAGGGAAATTGTTTCCTTTGTGATAAAATACTTCAAATTAATGCCAATCGTGTGAAATTGTTTTCCTCTTTGTCCCCTCCTAGCTGAGATATGATTTTGTAGGATCTATAATCTCTTTTAAAAATTAAATAGATATATTTTGACGACTCACAAGGGAAAAGACCTTTTTTCTGGCATATTCTTTGCTCATTGTGTTAATCAAGATTTCTTAACGGTGGCAAGGAGTCTAAGACCGATGACCTGTCAGCGGTGTAAGGGATTCATGTACCACGGTTTCCTGGCTGAACCCAATGGGATCTATGTCGTGAGGAAATGTGTGAATTGCGGTGAGATTTTAGATGAGGTGATTGCCTCCAACAGGGTCCAGCCCTTAAATGCCCGGCTCAGAAAAAGAAGGCCTCTCTGGAGAAAGGGAACCCTGAAGCTAGTGTGTTCATCAGGAAGGGTGAGTAAGGCCTCATAAAAATCCCGTCAGCCATTATCCACCTCTTGATGCTATTTTCTTGCCGATCCATGAAGTAATTCCCTTCGCATCGCCTCAATGTTGTCCGCAGTCCGTCTGTAGTGATCGGATACCTCATCCTTACATGCCCTTTGTAGAGGGTAGAAGTGGTGCCGAAGGGGGGACTCGATCACGCACCGCACCAAAGGTGCGGAATCTAAATCAACCCGAAGGACACCACTCGGGACCAAATCCCCAATAACGTATATAGATGAAGATATGGTGCCGAAGGGGGGATTTGAACCCCCATGGGTTGCCCCACACGCCCCTCAAACGTGCGTGTCTGCCAATTCCACCACTTCGGCCCGCCAATATGCCTGAGATTTAACAAATTATTATAATCCTCTCGATTCCCTCCGTCAACATCCAATAGAAGGTGGCTCTCCGTGATTGATTTCTGATAATATAATTTGATATTATTTATTTTTATGAAGGTGAATGAGCTCTTCTATAGCATCCAGGGGGAATCCACGCGGGCCGGTCACCCCTGCATCTTTGTGAGGCTGACGGGCTGCAACCTGAGGTGTACATGGTGCGATACCGCATACGCCTTCCACGAGGGCGAAGAGATGACAGCGAATGAGATCCTGGAGCGCGTGAAAGGCTATCCCTGCCGAATGGTGGAGTTCACCGGGGGAGAACCGCTTCTTCAGCTCGAGGTCCATCCCCTGATCACACAGCTCCTGGATGAGGGCTACCGGGTCCTCATCGAAACAGGGGGCAGCCTGGACATCCGAAAGGCAGACCCCAGGGCAACCATCATCATGGACATTAAATGCCCTGGCAGCGGGATGAGCGATCGGATGCGATGGGAAAATATCCAGGCCCTCACCTCCAAAGATGAGGTCAAGTTCGTGATCAAAGACCGCCAAGATTTTGAGTGGGCCGTCGGGGTGATCCGGAGACATGAGCTTACCGGCAGGTGCGCCGTACTCCTCGCCCCAACCTTCGAAGAGCTTGAGCCACGACAACTGGCCCAATGGATTTTGGAAGAAGGCCTAAAGGTGCAGCTCCAGATCCAGATTCACAAATATATCTGGGACCCCCAAATGCGGGGTGTGTAACACAATAAAAGAAAGGGAAGCCGACCAGGATGAAAATCCATGCCAAGCGAGGCCGATTATCCCAGGAGCCGTCTGAGGCAACCCTCATCGGTCATTTTGAGGGTGAAAAAGATTTAGGCAAAGCGGCAAGGAGGGTGGATCGGGCCCTGGCTGTACAGATCAAAGAACTTATA